>NZ_JADBTF010000250.1:0-3325 GCF_020246295.1 Microcystis sp. M090S1
TTGAGATAAACTCTCATTAAGCTGGCGATCGCTGACTAGAGTGTGACACTTCATAATTCTTAGTAATCGCTAAAAGTCTTACTATACAAGGGCTAGAGCAACTTTTGATTTCAACGACTAGGGTGCGGAATGTGGGTTTAAAATTCGCTCAAATCAAGATGATTAATTTCCAGCAATTCTCATTTTGAAACGATTTTGCGTTGTTTCAGCGATCTAGAGATTCGTTAAGAATTATTAACCCCTCTAGGTGCAAGGGTTTTAATGTCATGAAACCTTAAAATGAGAATTGCTGCTTTCTTAATCAATCTTGAAATCCCAAAAATTCTTTGGTACAATTACGTAAGGGAGTTTCCCCCCCCTGTAAGTTAGGTAAGCAAAATAAATTACACAATGTCCGATGCAAACAGAACGAAGTGGAGTGAAGCAATCGCTAGGACTTGGGATTGCTCAGCTATCGTTCGCATCGAACCCTATAGTATGTAATTAATTCTGTACAGGTACTTATTAGTCAATACTCTCAAATCCGTGAAATCACTAACCCTATGATCAATCCACTCAATAAACTAATGATTTCTCAACCCCCCTCAAAAGCCGATTTAATCAACCTCTTAGAAGCCAGGGGAGAGTTACAACAAACCCTATTCGCTCTTGCGCGTCAAGTTCGTCGAGAACAAGGGGTAGATGCGGTTACTATGCGAGGGGTCATTGAAATCTCCAATGTTTGTCAGAAAAACTGTGAATATTGCGCTATGAGAGCCAGTAATCAAGAGTTACCCCGAACTCGGATGTCCGCAGAAACGATCTTAGCGATCGCTGACAAAATCAATCAAACAGGAATTCCCATTCTTTTCTTACAAGCTGCCCAAGATCCGCTTTGTGATCCCATTTTGGAGGAAGTGATTCCCGAAGTCAAGAAACGCTATGACATGAGTATCTTGCTCTGTTTAGGGGAGAAAAAAAGAGAAGTGTACGAGAAGTTTGCAAAATTAGGGGCAGATTCTTATATTCTTAAATTTGAAACCTCTAGCCCAACTCTCTATCGTCATATTGCTTATACTCCCCTTGAAAAACGGATTCAATGTCTTCGTTGGCTACAAGAATTAGGTTATAAAGTCGGCACAGGAAATATTGTGGGTTTACCTGAACAAACGATCGAGAATTTAGCCGAAGATATCTTAAAAGTGTGGGAACTTAGAACGGATTTTGCCAGTTCCTCTCCGTTTATTCCCAATCCGGGAACTCCTTTATCTCATTTGGGTTATGGAGACTTAAATTTAACCCTCAATACCATGGCCATTTATCGCATTCTCCTCAAAGATATATTAATTCCTACCATCAGCGCTTTAGAAAAAATTCAACCCGGCGGTCAGTTAATGGGGTTAAATGCGGGAGCTAATGTGATTACGGTGAACTTTACCCCGAAAGCACAACAAGAAAACTATGTCATCTATTCCGATCAACGGTTTGTGGTGAGTTGGGAACACGCTAAAAAAATCATCAGCCAGGCAGGTTTAACCTTGAAATCTTCTGAAATTCTTGCCTATACTGCTTAAAAATCATTAGAAACTTTCTAAAAAACATAGAGGAAAATTCCATCATGGTTGCAACTGTTTTACGTCCCTTCACGGTTAGCCCCCGTCATCAACATCTTATTGAACGCGCGGAAACTCGCCTTGAAGACTTTAAACGCTTAAAAGAATTAGGGCTGCTCACCCAAAGTGGAGATTATTTCCCTTCTGTCCACTATCCTCCCATTACCATGTATCCAGAAATCACCGAGGAGGAGCTATTTAAGGATTATACCTTGCCTGTCGATGGTAAATTCGACATTTACGTTCATATTCCTTTCTGTCGTCGTCATTGTACTTTCTGTCATTATCCCGTTGTGACGGGGGCTTCGGATGAGGAAAAAAGCTTCTACCTCAAAGCCCTAGAGAAAGAAATGGATCTTTACATGAATCGCCTAGTAATTGACAAGATTCAGGCTCGTTCGATTCTCATTGGGGGGGGAACACCAACTTATCTGACTTTGGAGCAACAAAAATACTTCTTTGATTTCTTTACCCAACGGGTGGATTTATCTAGCTGTGGCCAGTTTAACTATGATGTCGATCCGGTGACGTTAATTGGTACGGAAGGGATTCAACGCTTAGAAATGATGCGTTCTTATGGAGTTGATCGTCTTACGATTGGAGTTCAATCCCTTAATGATCGGGTGTTAAAATTAATGAATCGTCATCATGGCTCAAAAGAAGCCTTAGAAGCGATTGAACTGTGTCATCAAATGGGATTCCAGTTAGATATTGAATTTATCTTCGGTTATCCTGGAGAAACCATCGAAAATTGGATCGAGGTGATGGAACAGGCGGTTACTTTACCCGTCGAAGAAATTCAACTCTATCGTCTGAAAGTGGAAGCGTATGGCGATTATCAAGGACCGATCAAGAAAGTCACCGAAGTTCGTCCCGAAGATATTCCTAACAATGATGAACAAATCATGATGAAACAGATTGCCATTGATATCCTTAATGAAAATGGATATTATGAGAATCTACGTCGAGTCTTCAGCAAAAAACGAGAACATTACTCCTGTTATGCCGATAATCAATGCTGTGGCTTACTCGATCAACTGGGATTTGGTCAAACCGCCTTCAGTAGTCTTCGCAATCGCTTTGGTTTAAATACCCAAAACTTTGATGAATACTACAGCAAGATTGAGGCCGGAAAACTCCCTTTAAATCGCGGTTATGTTCGTAATACTGATGAACAACAACGATGGGCAGTCATTCTTCCTTTGAAAAACCGTTGTGTTTGGAAGAGTTATTTCAAAGAAGTGACGGGTGGAGCGGACTTAAATGAAGTTTTTGGCCAGAAAATTGAGCGATTAAAAGCCTATGGCTTACTCAATGAAGACGAAGAGAAAATTGAGTTAACCAAGCTGGGAGGGTTCTTTGCTGATGAATGCGCTCAATACTTCCATAGTCCTGAGTTCCTTAATTTTCCGGCTGAAACCTATGCTAAAGGACCGTTGCATCCCTGCTTAACCTAACCTAATCATGAAACAAGTCCAAGTTAAATAATAATCCCAGAGATGGCCTTCAGAATTCAATTCAGGAGGTCATTTTCTTTGTTTTATTGTACTGGTGCAAGATGTGATAACTGAACTTCCCCCATACATATATACCCCACATTCCGCACCCTAAAGTGTCACATTGAAAATTTTATCCAAATCGTCAAAACGATTGCTGGCTCTGAATTACAGGCTAATTTGTTTGTCTAGCAGATGCACAATTAGCCCTAAAAATCTGATAGCTCTGATACCAAA
>NZ_JADBTF010000251.1:0-10043 GCF_020246295.1 Microcystis sp. M090S1
CTTTGGATGGATGCCAAGAGGGAAGACAAAATCGATAAATATTCTCTCAATAAATATTGTGCAGTTCGCAGCCATTCAGTTCAAGTTTGTCGATACTCTAAATTCTATGGCTAGACAAGCATCGGCCGAACGGGACTGGTCAGATATTTCCCGTTTCTATGACAATTGTAAGAAAAAGGTTAAAGGTAAAAAGGGTTATCCCAAGTTTCAGAAAAATAATCGTTCTGTGGAATATAAAAACTGTGGTGGTCAACTATCGGAGGATAGAAAGAAAATAACTTTCACAGATAAGAAAAACATTGGCACAGTTAAACTGAAAGGAACTAGAAACCTAAACTTTTATCCTCTAGACCAAATTAAACGAGTTAGGATTGTTAAACGAGCGGATGGTTATTATGTCCAATTCTGTATAAGCGTTGATATTCGGGAATATGCTAAACCCCTAGAACCAACAAAGAAATGTGTAGGATTGGACGTAGGTTTAAAAGTTTTCTACGCTAATAGTGATGGGGAAACGGTAGAAATACCGCAATACTATCGCAAGGCAGAAAAAAGATTAAACCGTCTGAATCGGAAGAAATCCAAAAAGTTTAGAAAAGGTCAACCCCAATCAAACAACTACCAAAGGGCCAGAAAGAGATATGCTAGAAAACATTTAAGAGTAAGTAGGCAACGTAGAGGCTTTGTCGAAAAAGAGGCATTGCGCGTCATTAAATCTAACGATTTCATAGCTCAGGTCAACTTAAATATTCAAGGCATGGTAAAAAGCTCTAAACTAGCTAAATCTATCAATGATGTGGCTTGGTCAACTTTTCGGCAATGGTTAGAATATTTTGGCTTTAAATATGGTAAGGCTACGGTAGCAGTAGCCCCCCATAACACGAGTCAAAACTGTTCTAATTGTGGTCAAAAAGTAGCTAAATCTCTATCTACAAGAACTCATATTTGTCCTCACTGTGGCTATGTAGAAGATAGAGATATTAACGCCGCTATCAATATTCTGAAAAGAGGACTAAGTACGGTGGGACACACCGAAACTCATACGCTTGGGGAGAGATTCCCTCTGGCGAATGTTGGATACGTCCTGCCAGATTAAGGAAACTCGATGAACCAAGAATCCCTCGCATGAGCGCGACGGGAGTGTCAACCCCCCCCCTCACCCTCTCCGATGAGGATTGCCATTGGCTTGTCACCGCCGTTAAAGATGTGGTGGCCGACGCTCACCGCCTCCCCGGGGCCGCTTGGGAATTCGGCAAAACCTTGGCCAGCCAAGCTATCCGCCAAAAAACCGCCCAAAAATAGTTAATATGTCCAGTTTGTTTCATCCCCTCTGCGGTAGTAACCTTAGCACTCTCCTTCGTTTATTTTTGACCAATGGCGGCATCGATCGCCCCAATTTGGCCCCGGCAACCCTGGCGCTGGCAGTTACCCTGGCGCGACTGCCTTTTTCTACCCTAGAACGAATTTTAATGACAGGGTTTTATGAGCGCCGCGTGCAGGTAAAAGCACCCATTTTTATTGTCGGCTATTGGCGCAGCGGCACGACCCATCTGCACAATTTACTCGGTCAATCGGAGCATTTTGGCTATATTTCGCCCCTAGCGGTGGGATTACCCTGGGATATCCTCGGTATCGTCCGCTTATTACAACCGCTGCTAGAATTGGCCCTACCGAGCGATCGCCATGTGGATAACGTCGCCGTTACTCCCGATTCACCCCAAGAAGATTCGATCGCCCTGGCCAGCATGATCCCCCTTTCCTACTACCATGGTTTATACTTTCCCCAACGTTTTCAGTATCATTTCGAGCGAGGGGTTTTTTTTCAGGGATGCAGCGAGAAAGAAATCGCCACTTGGCAGCGTTGGCATACTCATCTATTAAAAAAAGTTTCCATCCATCAAAGAGGCAAACAATTACTAATCAAAAACCACGTTTATACGGCACAAATTGCCAAATTGCGAGCTATCTGGCCCGATGCTAAATTTATTCATATCTACCGCAATCCCTATCTAGTTTTTCCCTCAACCCGTCACTTTTTTACCCGCATCCTACCGGAACTAGCACTGCAATCCTACGATAATTTATCCACGGATGAAATCGAGCAGGTAATTCTGAAAAGTTATCCCCCAATGCTCAATTCTCTCCTGCGAGATAGTGCCGATTTACCCGCCGATAGTTTTGTAGAAATTCGTTTTGAAGATTTAGAAAAAGACCCCCTAGCACAAATCGAGAAAATTTACGATCAACTGCAACTTCCCGACTTAAAAATAGCTATGCCTCGCTTTGAGAAATATATCAGCAGTCTGCAAGGATATAAAAAAAATAATTATCCCCCAGACCCAAAAGCGATCGAGTTAGTCACATCCCATTGGCTACCATTTATTCAACGTTGGAACTATTTTTAGTTATCAGTTATCAGTTATCAGTTATCAGTTATAATTCCCCATCTCCCCACTACCCCACTACCCCACTTCCCCACTTCCCCACTTCCCCACTACCCGCTCTCCTAGACCTTTTAAACAGGATTTAGTAAGTACCTAAGCAAAATTAATTACACCTATCTAACTACTTCTTGCCTATTGCCTATTGCATGAGTGCCTATCCTAACCAAGAAGTTAATTTTGCACGACTACTTATGAAATATCTTAAATTTATCTTTCTGGGTTTAGGTTTTGTTTTACTATGGGTAATTTTACGCCAAACAAATCTGCAAGAAGTTTGGCAACAAATCACCCTAGTCGGTTGGTGGGGAATGACATTAGTAATTATTTTTTATTTCCTAGAATTCCTCACCGATGTTTTTACTTGGCAACTAACTTTTAAAAGCATTCCTATCCAACCTCGATGGACAATTCGCCTATTATTAATTTACATGGTAGGGGCAGCCTTTAATCGCGTGACTCCCTTCGCTTCTTTGGGAGGAGAAGGTTTTAAAGCAGTGATGTTGAAAACTCACTATCAGATTAGCTATAAAGAAACCAGTGCCTCGATTATTCTGACCAAGACATTAAATACTGCTTCCCTTGTCTTCTTTGCAATTATCGGTTTTTTTCTGCTCCTAGCTTCCCCAAAATTCTCCAATTCTTTTAAAACTTTTACCGGATTAAGTCTTGCTATATTCTCCAGTTGTATCCTGATATTTTTCTTGATTCAGCGATTCCGTTTATCCTCCCGAATAGTTAATCGATTAGGTCATTCTTTTTTAGGCGATCGCCTAGCTAAACCTTTAGAAAATCTTCGCAGTGTCGATGATCGTTTAGGGGAATTTTACCGGAATCTGCCACTATTTAGAAATGGCTTGATCGTCGGTTTTCTCAATTGGCCTCTCGGAGTTTTAGAAATCTATGTTTTAATGCAATTTCTCCAACATCCGATCACTTTTGCCGATGCTTGGTTATTCGATTCTGTTGCCCAATTAGTGCGCGCTGGAACCTTTTTTATTCCCGCTAATATCGGTACTTTAGAAGGTTCTTTAGTGCTGCTGGGTGCTTCCTTAACTGGTAGTCTAGAATTAGGTTTAGCGATTTCTGTAATTCGCCGGGTTAAAGATATTCTCTGGATTATATTAGGTTTATTGATTTGGTGGTTATTTTCCTTAAGACCGACTTTACCCGATCGCTCTTCAAAATAATCTCAATCATACTAAATCCGTTGAGTATAGGTAACATATCAGGATAGGCACTCATGTACTCATGCGCTCATGCAAAAAGGGGAATAAATAATCAGTCTTTAATAACCAGATTTAGTATTATCAGTAACTTTTAAATTAGTACAAATATATGAACAACTGAGTGTAAGCATCCCACCGAAAAACTAATGCGCTCCGGGGTTTGGGGGGAAGAACCCCCCAAAAGTCTGGATTGAGGACAAAAAATCTAGAAAGCACAGTTTTTAAAAATTCGCCTGGTTAAAGATATTCTCTGGATTATATTAGGTTTGTTGATCTGGTGGTTATTTTCCTTAAGACCGACTTTACCCGATCGCCCTTCAAAATAATCTCAATCAGTCAACTCCCGATTATTCATCCTGTAATTTTTCGCGTACATTGCGAACAATCCGCGATAATTCACTCTTTTCATCGACGCTAATTTTAGTCGGGGAACCACTAATAATCCGCTCGTAATTGCGGAAAGAATCCTTGATATCGGCCCCGTCCTGACTGATAGTATATTCACGAATCCCTTTATCGTGCCAAGAACCGCGCATCTTAAAGACGTTAATCGCTCGCGACATTTCGCCGCGAATTTCCACATACTGCAACATTAAAATCGTGTCGGTAATCGTAGAAATATGGGATTCGGTGATCGAGTGCGCTCCCATAAATTGGTCGGTGGTATTGGTGAAAAATCCCGTAATTTCCTCCTGTTTGGCGTATCCTGTCACCCCGATCACAAATTGCCGAAAAGCATTATTTGTCACCCCGCGCGCGAGCGCCGATAGAGAATCGATGGCAATACGAGAGGGTTTAAATTCCGAGATTTCCGACTTAATCATCTGTAAATGGTCTTCTAATCCCGCCGATTCGGGGTAAGAACACAATAATTTCAATAATCCCTTGCGTTCCATCTCCTCAAAATCGATCCCCCAAGAAGAAGCATTTCGGGACAATTGGGCGCGAGATTCTTCATAAGCGAACAAAATCGCCCGCTCACCGCGCCGACAGCCTTCTTCCAGAAATTTACTGACTAAGAGAGTTTTACCCGTACCTGTTGCTCCTGTAGCCAAAATAATCGAATCCTTGAAAAAACCGCCCCCACACATATCATCGAGGGTTTTTACTCCCGAAGAAATGCGGACATTAGAGGAGCGCTGAGTTAAGCGCATCGCACCGAGGGGGAAGATATTAATGCCATCATTGGTGATAGTAAAGGGATATTCCCCCTTCATGTGGGTTGTTCCCCGTAATTTGAGGATTTCTGCGGTTCTGCGTCGTCTTTCTCCCTCTAGCACGTTCCGCATAATTACCACATTATCAGAGACAAATTCCTCTACACCAAAACGCGCCACCGCTCCGTATTCTTCGATACGTTCCGTGGTCATAATTGAAGTCACTTCTAATAATTTTAACCGGGCCACGAGCCGAAAAATTTCTCGCCGCACCACTGACACCGCTTCGTACTGCTGAAAAACAGCAGTTACAGAGTCAATTGATACCAGTTTTGCTTTATATTTGGTAATTGCGTATTGAATGCGCTCGATCAGGGCCGAAAGATCAAAACTACCCACCACCTCTTGACCTTCCGGATCCGGAGAAGCATCGAGAATAAATAACTTACCCTGGTCAATTAATTCTTCTAAATCCCAACCAAAACTATAGGCATTTTGGATAATATCGGTGGGAGATTCTTCAAAAGTAACAAACAGGCCCGGATAGTCAAAATACTTGATACCGTGGTAGAGAAATTGAACGGCAAGCAGGGTTTTTCCCGTGCCAGAAGTGCCACTCACTAAGGTAGTTCGCCCCATGGGTAAACCACCGTGAGTGATCTCATCAAAGCCTTCAATTAGGGTTCTAATTTTGCGAACACCTTTCGGTTTAATCGGTGGATTCAATTGGCTATTAGAGTTAGATTGAGTCATTATTTATCCAGCGAATATTTAAAGAGTAGGATTTTTATCTAATTTTTCCACAGAAACATATCAGGCCTGACTAGATACTTTATACCATCTCGATTCCCATTGACTCTTGACTTTCCCATAGACGTACTAGATTACTCCCCGATCATTTCTCCTGCAATAAATATAACCCGTCTAATCACCTATTGCCGAAGGCCTAGCTATCATTTTCTCGTTCACGAATTTCCTCGTACAGTAAGTCTAAACCGATTAGAACCTTCTCTCGATCGGACAAATCACCGATAATTTTCCGCACCGGGGGAGGGAGGACTTTCGCGAGGGTAGGAGTAGCGAGAATCTTGTCTTCCTCCGCTAGTTGCGGGTTTTTCAGCACGTCAATCACCTTGAGCGCATACACTCCCTGAAATTCCTCTTCTAGGATATTTTTCAGGGTTTTCAAGGCGCGCACGGAGTTGGGGGTATTCCCAGCGACGTACAGTTTTAAAACATAGGTTTTTTTAAAGACGCTCATAGGTTAAGATCAAAGGGGCTGGGGATATGAGTTCATTGTTATTTATTGGGGATATTTTAGTCTATTCCCAATAATAAATCATAAGGGATATCCTCGCGAGGTATGGAACGACGGTACATTTCCCCCAAGTGAGCAAGGATATCAATGAGAGCGAGACGATAATCTAGGAGAATTTCCTCACTTCTGCCTTCTAATTTTAACTGTTGGGAAAATTCATCCATTAACTCCATGTGAATTTCTAGAATTTGCGACACTGAGAGATCGGTAAAAAAGACATTATTAACCAACTCATCGATCGCTTGATTGATCGGATAATCCTGTTGGAAGTAATTTAAAATAATCTCCCGATAATCTCTTCTTAATTCCCGCAGTAATTCGTTTTTTTCCTCTGGGGCAAGATTGCGATAAAATAGCTGCGGGTTGCGTTTGTAGTAAACACCTAAATAGCCGAGTCTTTCTTTTAATTTTTCCGCTAAACGGCGCTGTTGTAGGAGGAGAAAACTGTGATTATTTTCCACGGGATTTGGTTGGTTAACAATCGTGGTAGGTTCGGAAAAAGAGCAATTAGGAGCTAAATGGAGAAATCGAGCGATCGCTTGGTCGATTACCGAGGTGATGCTGTCTAATTCCTTGACGGTAATTTGTAATTCGGCACTATGATAGAGACAGGTGGGAGAGTCATTCGTCTCGGCAGTGATGTTCTTGTCAGCGACAATGATCACTACTGGCAGTAAAATCCCCCCTTCGTAGAGTTGATTAAAAGTCGGCTGTAGGGAAGGATGAAAGACCACCAGCAAACAATCGATTTTTTCCTTTTGTGCCTCGATATTAGCCAGTAATTCGCTAGAAGACGACCCTAGGGTTAGATGATAGCGTTCATTAGCCAATAAAGCCGTCAAAGAATTAACCAGCCCCGGAGGTGAACTCACTCCCGTCAAGGGTGGGTCCGTTGGGATAAAAGCATAAATAGTCAGTCTCGGAGGCAACGTTTTCTCACCCGCAAGGTAGATAGAAAATAACAAACAATTAGGTTAGGCTTTCTCTGTTGAGAAGACAACCCCCTCGCCATCAGATCGGGGAAGTTAAAGTTAACTTTGCTTTTTGGCAGTGGGTATTGTAGTTAATTGTAATCAATGGGGAGGCCGTCTAGATGAGCGAGCGTCATAATCAAGGTAGATTCAAGTTCTAGGACTACTAATAGTTTGGCCATCAGTTTGTTAATTATGCCCTAAAGTTACCGCCACCGCCCACCCAATTATCCCCATGCCTAGCGTTACCCTCAGCCTCCATCACTTTCATCAATCCGTCACTGCCTGTGAATTAATTATTGACCGGGCAAGTCTTTGCGATTTAATTAATACGGGCAATCCAGAAGCGATCGTGGTGGTGGATGAGCGGTATTGTCCCCTAGGACTGATTGAGAGTCAAACCCTGATTGCTTACCTCCTCTATCAACAACAGTACCCCGAAACCAGAAACCCCTCCTCCAGCTGCCTGGATCTGAGCGGTTGGCTGCGTCCGATTATCCCTCTTAACGCTCGCATGGCCGTAAGTGAGTTTCTGGCAACCCTGACGGGAGAAGCGCTCGCCTTGGTTCCCATTTTAGTGGATGCTCAGGGCAAACTGTTAGGACGCTTAGACACGGGCAAACTTCTCCAATTTTGTCTCGGGCGCTCGATTCTCGATGATCCCCCTCCGCAGCCCCGCATCAGCGATCGCAATTCTCCCCCCCGCAGCGATCGTCCTCTGGAATTTCTGGAACAATTACCGCTGCCGCTGCTGCTCTACAGTCCAGAAGCGGGAATTTTATACCAAAATCAGGCTTGGTGTCAACAAATCGGGGCGGCTTTCCCCGCTAATATCGATAAATCTCCCTTTGCTTTGGTTAATGACCCCTTAACCCGCCCATCCCCCACCCCCCCCCTGTTTCCCCAGCGTCTAGAAACGGTGACATCGGGTTTAGCCAAGACTTGGCGACTGTTGTCCGTGCCGTTAAATTTGGCGGATAATTATCCCTTGCTCGAGAAAGCTTCGGGACTGTGGTTACTGTTGGCCACCGATATCACGGAACAACAGCAATATTGTCAGGAATTAGCGGTTAAAAATGCCGATTTAGTCCATTTAAATCGTCTTAAGGATGAATTTCTCGCCTGTGTCAGCCATGAGTTTAAATCGCCCCTCACCGCCGTGATCGGTCTCTCCAATCTGCTGCGGGAACAAAAAATCGGTGAACTTAACCCCCGACAGTCGAAATATGCCGATTTAATCTATCGCAGCGGTCGCCAGTTGATGGCTCTGGTCAATGATCTCCTCGACTTAACCCGCCTGGAGACAGGACAACTAAAATTAACTTTCACTAGAGTCAAAATCGATCGCCTCTGTCAACGGGTGTACGATATCATCGTCGATAAGTATCCCCAACGTCTCGATCTCCCCGGCAGCTATCGTCTTGACATTGAATCAGGGTTAGATTATGCCCTGGCCGATGAAGCCCGTTTACAACAGATGTTAGTGAATTTGTTAGATAATGCGGTTAAATTCACCATTGATGGCGGTAATTTCGGCATTAAAGTCAATCGTTGGGAAAATTGGCTGGCTTTTACCGTCTGGGATACGGGGATCGGTATTCCGGAAGAATCCCAGCATCTGATTTTTCAGAAATTCCAACAGCTAGAAAGTCCTTTCACCCGTCAATTTGAGGGTGCAGGTTTAGGTTTAGTCCTCAGCCAAAAATTAGCGCGCTGTCACGGTGGAGATCTATCCTTTGTCTCCAAGGACCGGGAAGGCAGTCAATTCACTTTACTGCTGCCGGTTCATCCCCAAGGTGCCGATCAGGAGTCCGCCACTCCCCAGCGTCTGGTGTTAGTGGTGGAAGCTAATCCCCAAGTGATCGAACAGTTTGTCGATCGCTTGAGTGAATTGGGATTAAAAGCCATTATCGCTCGTAGCGGCACTGAAGCGATCGAAAAAGCCCGTCAGTTAAAACCCCGTTGTGTTTTTCTCAATCCCAATCTACCCCTCTTGTCCGGTTGGGATGTGTTAACGCTGCTGAAATCCCATCCCCAAACCAAAGACATGAAAGTTATTGTCACCGCTGCCGATTCTGAGCGCAACCGCAGTCAACAGCAAGGGGCCGATAGTTTTCTGGTTCCGCCGATCACATCGGCAGCTCTGCAAGCTTGCCTGAATCTGACCGTTTCCCCCATTCCTAGCCGCAAACGGCGCACTGCTCCGACTCTGCTGCGTTTACACGGCCATTATGCCCCCAATTTCTCCGATTTATCTTCCTTTAGCTGGATTTGGAATAATCAATTAGTTCGGGAGAATTATCGTTTTATTGAGGCCGATAGTTGCGAACAGGCGGAACTTTTAGCTGGTGTCTGGGAGGTGGACGCTATCTTAATCGATAGTTCGATCGCAGAAGATTTATACTCTTATCTGCAAACCTTGAGCGAGTCGCAAACCCTAGCTAATTTACCCCTAGTCACCCTTGATGTGGCTGTCACCGAGGTGGCCAATCAAATCCCCGGTTTAGCCGTTTTTCCCTGTTTGGCCCCCCCGACGGAAAACCGCATCGAACAGCTATTAAAGGTAATCGAGACTGCTGATCTGGCTTTTTCTGGCCACTTGAGCGGCGATCGCGTCCTGTAGGGGCGAAGCATTCGGGCATAACCTATCGGTGAAACCGGAGATTTTCTATCCGAATGCTTCGCCCCTACTTTTTGCCGCAAACCCTAAATAGCTGAAAATTTGTCAAAACGTCGTGCTTTGCTTACCTCATAAGCGATTAAAGGTAACAAAACAAAAGACCTCTTGCAAAAGTCTTAAGTCGATCCTTAGAACTCTTGCAAATTAATTATATGTTATAATGATGGGTTAACTAATTTTTCCCAAAAAATTAGTTAACCAGTACATTCGTCCTGAATGAAAACTTGAAGTTTAACTTTTAACTCAA
>NZ_JADBTF010000252.1:0-7056 GCF_020246295.1 Microcystis sp. M090S1
TAAAACTGTCTCTTGAAGCTAATTATGATGATTATCTTGAAAAAAAATGATAATTAGACAGAAGTTCTCTTGTTCACATAGAGAACTTTATCTTCTTTTGTTTTCAAAATGAGAATTGCTGGCGTGCTTCCCCACTGGTTGCCAGATTTAGGAATTTATTATCGTCTCGATCTCGGCAAATTTCAGTGTGGTCAGTAGGTCTAATCAGCAGCGAAATTTCCAAAATTCTTACTAGCAGTTGTCGGCGCTGCTCCAGTGTAATGTACCTCTCGAACTTTGGGAGAAGAAGTTTTGTGACCAACTCGCCTATGGTTGCGGGACTTTGCAGAATAATAAAGTTATTAATCGCGTATTCTACAGCCAAAGCTGGTGTTGTCGTACTGCTTAAGGCGAAGCTTATAAAGACGTTCGTATCGATAACAATGGGTTCACGATTCATCTACTAAAAGCTCTTCCAACTTCTCATCAGTCAATCCCTGACTCTTGGCATAAGCACGAATTTCATTCACCACTTCCATCAAGGCTTGGGTGGTTTCCTCCTGTTCGTTCCCCGTCATCTCATGATTCTCGATTGTGAAATCGACACACGCATGAGCGGATAAGCCTAACTGCTCGATCGCTGTGGGGATTTCGCTAATTTTAACGTTTCGGATCGTTGCTTTCATATTTTCAAAGTAGCACAAATACAAATTGAATTATTATTCTTCAGCTTGTAGGTTGGGTTGAGCGATTTAATCCTTAGGAGAAAACTGCTCGATTCAATGGTTTGAGCGAAACCCAACATTATTGACGATATTGGTGTGGTTGGGTTTCGCTTAAGCGTCGCTAACATTTGACAGACAAGAGTTATTATTGCTCAACCCAACCTACGGCTAGTATGGTGTATCACTCCACCATCGTCCTGCTTCCTCTCTTTCGTTTTGTTCGCTCATCAGTCTTATTATTCTTAGTTCGTCATCTTTTCTTCTTTTTTCTTCATCCTCTTTTATACGCTTTATACTCTGTTCAGTCACTTGTTTAAACTGAGGAAATATAGTTGCAAGTTTTTTAAGTTCATACTCTAGATTACCTGATGAAACAAGTTTAGAAACATACTTATCAAATACATCTTTAAACTCAGGCAAAGTAGCAACAAAATCTTTTAACCTGTCCATTGTACCATAATGAAAACCGAGACTTATAGGTTTTTCGGAAATCCACCGACTAATTGCAAACCGAAAATCTGGGTACTTATCTAGGAGCACCTAACATCGGCAACAGATAAACCTCCGTCAAGCATCTGTAACCATTGCTGGCGAACAGAATTCCGTTGGACAGGATCAGTAATGTGGTCAAAACAGTCATCGTAGGGCGTTGACATATTTTTTTCTCCGAATCACTTATGATATCATTTTAACCGTTCAGGGGGCGGTTATCAAGTAGCCATTAGTTTTGTAATGGGGATTTATGCCCCGCTCTAAAAACTTTTCGCCTTAAGGCGAAGTTTTAGACCCGATTTTTTCGATAAAAGCAGACCACGGGGGAACTTTTCACAGCACCAAAGCTCTGCAAGAATTATCACTTTAAGCGGTGACATTTTCTGTTTTTGCTGGTTGAATTTCCGGCATTTCTACTTTAATTAAACTCACTCTAGCACGATAAAGTAGTTTTTCCCCATGACGATAGCCCCGATAACGAACTAAAACGGGTGTACCGATTGTTGCTTGACCATCGATCAATTGATGGATTTGCGGATCATAACTCACATGATCACCGACACTGTCAATTGGTTGCACTCCCCAGCGCTCCAGTAACTGCATAATCGGTTTAACTAGGGAGAGGATTTTGACGGCTGCTAGGTCGGGATTTTTGCGGGCAACGGCCTCGGCCGTAGGCCATTGAACTAACCAAGATTCGATCGCTTCGATGCTTTGACGTTGAAATTCTGCGGCTAATTCTTCTTTTTGCTTGTCTAATTTTTGCTGCAAATTTTGATACTCTTGTTCGAGAATTTTTGATTCCCCTGAACGATCCTCTGTCCCCATCGTCGGGATTTGAAAATGAGCGAGAAGATCGCTAACTGGCAGCTGCAGCGCATTAGCTAATTTCACCAAAGATTCAGAGGATAATTTGGCGATTAAGCCATGGCAAACTCTCTGCAATTGCCAAGAAGATAGACCCGATAACCGACTCAATTCTTCCAGATTTTTACAGCCAATTTCTGCCATTAACTGCTCTAATTTTTGCCGATGATATTTATATAAGGACTCATTCATGGGACTTCTCAGCTTAAGCGATGTGTTTAGCTAAAACGGATTTAGGAGCGCGACGAACTCGACAGAGAATTGTTTCTTTACCGAGACGCTGATGAGCTGCAAAGCGATGGCAACCGGAAAAACCGTAGTATTGACCATCCACCTCCAAAACATCGATCGGCTCTCGTAATCCCTCCTCAGCGATCGATTGCATCAACTGATTAACTTTTTCGGGATCGGTTTGTCGCGGTAAAGGACGACGAATTTGGGACAGAGGAATGTTTTTAATTTCCATACTGTCTTTACTATAGCACATTTAGGCTAAACTGAAGATAAGTTGACTCGGTTGCTGATGCAGTGGTCTGTCTCGGTGCTGGCAGTTTTCTTGACACAGACAAGATTTTATCACCCAATCCTCTCCTTTTCTGACTATGACTATTCCTCCTATCAATGAAAAAATTATCCGGCAAAATAGCACCAATGCTTCCTATCAGCGCGGTCGGTATTATTACGATAGCGATGCAGTTATTTCTCTTTGGCAACGGGGGCAAAATCTGCAAGCTTTAGTCCGTGGTAGTGAGGTTAAACCCTATCGAGTTGCCATGGATTTTAACCAAGATAATCTTGAGAATGTCTCCTGTTCCTGTCCCTACGATTACGAGGGTTGGTGTAAGCATATTGTGGCGGTTTTATTAACCTGTTCTCGTCAACCAGAATTAATTATCAAAAAAGCTTCTCTAGAGGAGTTGTTGACACCGATTGATGAAAGTAAGTTAAGAAAATTGCTTAATCATTTAGTGGCTAAACACCCAGAAATTATTGAGACAATTGATAAATTTTTATTTCCAGCTACCCCAGTTAATAAAGCGGGAGGGAAGATAACTATTAATGTCAAAGCTTATCGTAATACTGTCCGTAATGAACTGCGGCAATCCCTGCGAGCGATCGAAGAAGATTACTACGAAGAAGATCCAATTTCTAATGAAATTTATGCCCTAGTGGATGAGTCCCAAGATTATTATCAAAAGGGAGAACCGGATAATGCGATCGCTATTTTAGAAGCAATTATTAGCGCCTGTATCGAGGAATGGGATAATTTAGAAGATTACGGTGCTGTTAATGATGATTTAAGTGCTAGAATCGATCGAGTTTTAACTGGGGCAATTTTAAGTAAAGAATTTAATCCCCAAGAAAAGCAAGATTTAAGGGAAAAAATCGAGCAATGGCAGCATGAATGGAGTGCTGATTTTGAGATGAGTTTAGCAGCCTTACAACAGGGATGGGACGATCCAGTTTTAGAGAAGATTTTACGGGGAGAATCGGCTAATTTTTCAGAAATGTGGTCAGATAATATCCCCTATTATGCCCAAACATTAACTTCTATTCGCTTAGAAATTTTCGAGAAACAGGAAAAAGATCAGGAGTATTTGAATCTAGCTTTAGCTTCAGGACAAGTGGTAGAATACCTAACTAAGTTAGTCTATCTCGATCGCATTGATGAAGCGATGGCAGCATCAAAAAATATGATAACTAAAAACGATGAAGCCTTCTTTTTTGCCAAAGCTTTACGCGATGAATCCGCACCAGAATCCGCCCTAATAATTGCCCGGAGTGGTCTAAATTTCCCAGGTAATTATCATTATCAATTAGCTCTCTGGACAAGTGAACTAGCGCAATCTTTAGGGGATATAGATACAGCTTTGGCTGCTAGAATTAAGGCATTTCAAGACCAACCTTCCTTTTCCCATTACCAAAAAATTGAGTCTTTAGCGGGGGAAGATTGGTCTGATTTAAAATTAGACTTGTTAGATTACTTGCGCGAGTTTAGCGGTGGACGTTCCACAGAGGCTAAAATCGATATATTTCTCCACGAAAATTTAGTTAGAGATGCAATTAAAGTCGTTTCTGATAATTCCTATGTGCAGTCTCACCTAATTTGGCGGATAATGGATGCGGCTGCTACCGTCGATCCTAACTGGGTGATCGATCGCGCGCGTCCTCCTGCGGAAAAGATACTGGACGAAAAAAAGGCTGATCGCTACGAAGAAGCGATTAAATGGCTGAAAAAAGCTCGTAATGCCTTTTATATGTCGGGAAGACGGGAAGAATGGCAAACCTATCGAGAAAGTTTAATTAAGGAACACGGACGCAAATCGAAATTTATGGGGTTATTCAAATATCAGGATTTACAATAATTTAAGCTTCTAGCCGTCAGTTATCGGCTAAAACCGGGCTGTTTTTAGCTTGTAGAGCGGTAATTGTCCTAATCTTAAGTCTGTGATGTTTCGACGCAAAGTAGAGTATAATGGAAGATTGGTCTAAACTTATACCCAGACTACTTATACTGAATATTCATTGTCAAAAAATATGACTGAAACTATTCGCTTTTTGATGTGTTCTCCCGATCATTACGATGTGGATTATGTGATTAATCCTTGGATGGAGGGCAACATTCACAAATCTTCCCAAGAAAAAGCTAGGCAACAATGGCAGCAGCTTTATCATGTTCTCAAAGATCGGGCGCTCGTGGATTTAGTGACACCAGAAAAAGGCTGGCCTGACATGGTTTTTACCGCTAATGCAGGTTTAGTTCTGGAAAAAACTGTCGTTCTCAGTCGCTTTTTACACAAAGAAAGACAGGGAGAAGAACCCTATTTTAAACAGTGGTTTGAAGATAACGGTTTTACGGTTCACGAACTGCCCAAAGATTTACCCTTTGAAGGTGCAGGAGACGCACTATTAGATCGGGAAGGACGTTGGTTATGGGCAGGATATGGCTTCAGAACTGAGTTAGATTCCCACCCTTTAATCGCTAAATGGCTCGATATCGAGGTTTTATCCCTACGTTTAATCGATGAACGTTTTTATCACCTTGATACCTGTTTTTGTCCCCTTAGTGGCGGTTATCTCCTCTACTATCCCGATGCTTTTGATGCCTATTCTAATCGGTTAATTGAGTTAAAAATTCCCGAAGAAAAACGCATTATCGTTGAAGAAGCCGATGCGGTTAACTTTGCTTGTAATGCAGTGAATATCGGTGAAGTAATCGTCATGAATAAAATTAGTGACGATTTACAACATAAGTTAGCATCAAAAAGCTTTGAAGTGGTACAAACTCCCCTGACAGAGTTCTTAAAAGCAGGGGGAGCGGCCAAATGTTTAACCCTGCGTACCACCGAACCCCTAATTCCAGACCATCACGCTAATGTCACCATTGAAAGTCGCATTCTCCAGCTAGAAGGTCATCTGCTCGACGCGGGAATTATGAATAAAGCTCTCGATGTTGTGGTGGGAAATGGGGGCAGCTTCAAGGTTTTAAACTTCACCTTAGGGATTGAGCGCCAAAGTACCTCCTCGGCCGAAGTGCGGGTTTCTGCACCCTCTCACGAGGTAATGGAGGAGATCATGGTACAATTGATCGACCTCGGTGCGGCCGCTCGTCCCCAAGAAATCTGTGATGTCAATACCGCAGTGGTGGCACAAGATGGGGTCGCTCCCGATGATTTTTATGTCAGCACCATCTATCCCACGGAAGTGCGGGTTAACTGTGAATGGGTGCGGGTGGAAAATCAACGCATGGATGCAGCCATCGTCGTCACTGAAAGTCCAGAAGGCAAAACCGCGAAATGTACTCTCCTGCGGGATTTAAAAGCTGGCGATCGCGTTATGGTGGGAGTTGAGGGCATCCGTACTATCCGACAGGCGGAATCCAGGGAACAACGCAACAGCACTCAGGAATTTACCTTTATGGGTGCGGGGGTTTCCAGCGAGCGCCGAGTCGAGTTAACCGTCGAGCAGATTGCCTGGGAAATGCGTAAAATTCGCGACCAGGGCGGTAAAGTGGTAGTAACGGCAGGTCCGGTGGTCATTCACACTGGAGGAGCGCAACATCTCTCCCGTTTAATCCGCGATGGTTACGTTCACGCTTTACTGGGGGGAAATGCGATCGCAGTTCACGACATGGAACAGGCGATCATGGGTACTTCTTTAGGGGTAGATATGCAGAAAGGCATCCCCGTGCGCGGTGGCCATCGTCACCACCTCAAGATTATCAACCTCATCCGTCGCCACGGCAGCATCGCCAAAGCTGTATCGGCCGGGGTATTGACAAAAGGCGTAATGTATGAATGCGTCAAGAATAATGTCCCCTTCAGTTTGGCCGGTTCAATTCGCGATGATGGTCCGCTTCCGGATACGGAGATGGATTTAATTAAAGCACAGGAAGAATATTCGCGCTTGATTCAAGGTGCAGACATGATTCTCATGCTCTCTAGTATGCTCCATTCCATCGGTGTGGGCAATATGACACCGGCGGGGGTAAAAATGGTCTGTGTTGATATTAACCCGGCCGTGGTGACAAAATTAAGCGATCGAGGTTCTGTAGAATCCGTCGGTATTGTCACCGATGTGGGTTTATTCCTGAGTCTGTTAACCCAACAGTTGGATAAGTTAACCCGTCCCTTGGTAGAAACGGTTTAAAACCGCAAATAGATATCGGGTGGGTTACGCTTTGCTAACTCACCTATTTTTATCGGTATTTTCAACCAATTATCAGAGAAAATTTGCCCACTAGAGTCGCCCTAGCTTGCTTTCTTTTTGTATAATACTAAATCTGGTTATTAAGTAGCTGGTTATAATTAAATTAAAAATGGATTTTAGGTTCGATCGCCCCTTAGTCCTAGGTTTGATTCATAGTAGGGTTGATTCATGAATCAACCCTACCCTTAGTCCCCCCTTGATAAGGGTGGTGTCTGATAATTTTTAACGCCTACCTACTTAAAGACTGATTATTTATTCCCCTTTTTGCATGAGTGCATGAGCA
>NZ_JADBTF010000253.1:0-12366 GCF_020246295.1 Microcystis sp. M090S1
GAATGGGACTGTCCAGACTGTGGGACTCACCATGACCGAGATATTAACGCCAGTAAAAACATTTTGGCCGCAGGGCTTGCGGTGTCAGTCTGTAGAGCGACCATAAGACCAGAACAGAGTAAAACTGGGGCGGCAGGTGCGAAAAATCCTTCGGGACCCCAAGCAGAAACCTAAATCGTGAGGTTTGGGAATCGCCGTCCGTTTTACGGCGGTGAGGATGTCAACGGTGGCGTTACCATTAAGAGTTAAGTAGCCTTTTTCCTGAGCTAATCCAATGTGATCGGGGTTATTATCGACGATAATAAAGGATTGGGCTGTTTTTGCCAATTTAGTCGTTAGAATGCGTCCTATACGCCCAAAAACGCAGATTATGACGTGATTTTCTAGGGATTCCATCTCTTTATTCATCTGGCGATCGCTAAAAGCTTTGTTAATTTCTCCCTCGGTGAGCATCTGAAAAAAACCTCCCACCACATAAACGGTCGAGGTTGTCCCACAGACGATAACTAACATGGTAAAAGCTCTCAGACTGGGAGTGTTAATCGGTTTAACTTCCCCGAAACCTACTCCAAATATGGTGATTATCACCATATTAACGGCATCGAGAAAACTCCAACCGTAGGCCATATAACCGATAGTTGCTCCGACTACCGTAGCGATAAAAAAACTCGCCCCGATGATAATCCTTTTCAGTGAACTTTGCATCGATTTCCGTGACCTGACCATCTAGCTATCAGCTTACAGCAGAATTTATACTAAATCCGTTGAGCATAATGCTACTTATAAGGACAGGCACTCATGCAAAAGGGGGGATAAATAATCAGTTTTTAATAACCGGATTTAGTATAACGGAAGATTTTTGCAGGAGAGCTTTTTAACTGGCTGTTAACTTAGTCATAACTTGGATACTGTACAATCCCTATGTCAAGTGTCCGTAATAAAATTTAACCTAATCAAGGTCTGAGTATCAGTTTTGACTTTATTACTGAAAATATGAGTATTTCTCGCCGTAATTTCCTCACCTTTTTAACTGCCACTGCTGGTGTCTCTTTTTTCAGTCTGCAAGAGAAAAAATATTCCTCTCTGATTAGCAGTCCTGCGATCGCTGCCCATAGTTTCGGGTTAAACTTTGCTGCAGTCAAACTGCCGATTCCCTTAAAAATTGACGGCATGAGCGATGAAAGCCAAAAAAGTGCCTATCAAACCTATAAAGTCCTAGATGATCTCGTTCTTCCTCAAGGATTCACCTATGATGTGCTGGCCCAGTGGGGAGATAAAGTGGGTGATTCCCGTTTCGGTTATAACAATGATTATCTATCTTTTATCGAAACCAGTCCGGGTCAAGGTTATCTAACCGTTAATTTTGAATATATCAGTGGTCGTACTTGGCTACAAACCTTTGAACAAGTGATTGGTAAAACCCTACCCGTCAAGGAAGTACGGGAAAAAACCAACGAAAAGGGTGAAATTGCCGCCTATCGCCTGCAAGATGCCAGCTTAAAGGCAAAAATCGAGGAAATATCCCTAGAAGGCTTAATTGATCAGGGAATTGGCGTAATTTCCCTGGCTAAAGATCAAACGGGAAAATGGCAACGTACCTATAGTAAAGCCGATCGCCGCATTACCGGTATCTCTGGACTAAAGGACGGTCAATACCTGAAAGCGACCGGTCCTGCTGTAGCAATTTTTACCAAAACCGATAAACTTGGCTACGATGACGGATTAGGGGCAAAAATTATCGGAACGTTGCAAAATTGCGCCGGGGGAACAACGCCTTGGGGGACTGTATTTAGTGCCGAGGAGAACTTTCAAGACCAAGTGACGGAGGTAGTGTTAAAAGATGGTTCCCCTTTGCATCCCGATACTACCCCCTTTATTCTCAATAGTTCGGAAGTGGATGGCCGGGGTAACGTCTTCGGGTTAGCGGGAAATAAATACGGTTGGATGGTGGAGGTGGATCCGTCCAATCCCGACGATTATGGCACAAAACACACTTGGTTAGGGCGTTTTCGCCATGAAGCGGTCGCTTTTCTCGCTCAAACGGGGCAACCCTTGGCGGTTTATTCAGGATGCGATCGCAGAGGCGGTCATGTCTATAAATTCGTTTCGGAGGGCAAAATTAGCGATATTAAGCAGAAAAATAACTCAAAACTCCTAGAAAAAGGGATGCTCTACGGGGCCAAATTCAACCCCGATAAAACCGGTTATTGGATACCCTTAAATCCCGACACGGAGATAAATCCCGTCCTACCGAGTCAAATAGCCGCTAGTCGCGGGGATGGGGTGGTAGCCTTGCCGAATCCCGAAAGAACGGTCAATGATACTAAATTACTGCTATTTAAGGACGATGAGGAGATTCTGTCCTACAAAGCTAAATATAAGACCCTCGCAGACCTGTATGAAGGTAATGGGACGGAAAAACAGGGGGCAATTCTCATCGATGCTCATTTTGCCGCTAACGCCGTTGGGGTCACTTGTACTGGTCGCCCGGAAGATACGGAAGTGGATGAGAATGGCACTTTATATATGACCTTTACCTCTGGTAGTCCCAGTGAAGCGGAGGGAGGAGCCGATAAGGAAATATTTAAGGGGCCAAATGGCGAAATACCCTACGAATTTGGTTGGATTATCAGCTTAAGGGAAGATAATAACGACGCTGCTTCCTTAAGTTTTCGTTGGGATGTGGTCGCTTATGGAGGGGAACCGACAGAGAAAGGTGAGGGTTTTTCTAATCCCGATAACCTCGCTTTCGATAAACAGGGAAATCTCTGGATGGTTAGCGATATTTCTACGGGTGGGTTAAATCGAGAGATGAAAACTCGTTATCCCCAAGGGATCCCGGTTAGTCAACGGGATTTATTGGGGATTTTTGGCAATAATAGCGCTTGGGTGTTTGCCAAGGGTCAAGAGCATCCCTATCCTTTTGCTATCGCTCCCATGGATGCGGAATTAACGGGATTGTACTTTACTCCCGACCAAGAGACGTTATTTTTGGCAGTACAACATCCGGGGGAAGCGGGGGGAATTCGTCGGGATTTGGCCTTTGAAAACCGCAAATTTGCCCTTAAAACCACTAATGGGCAGGAATTTGAACAAATGCGACAAGTACCACTAGGGTCGAATTGGCCCAGTGGTCAAGTTAATCAACCTCCCCGGCCAGCAGTGGTGGCAATTCGCCGAATCGACTCAAAATCTGGATAATACATTTGTTTTAGATGATTGGTTTCCTTTCCGGATTTCCGAAAAACAAAAAAGGGGTCTTAGCCCCTTTTTCCGGATTAGTTAGTTATTTTTTCGGCGATAACATCATCATCATGTTACGACCTTCTTTTTTTGGTGCTTGCTGTACCTCAGCCACATCCTGTAAATCTTTGGCCATGCGCGCCAGTAATTCTTCCGCTAGGTTAGAGTGTTGAATTTCCCGGCCTCGGAAGGTAATCGTCGCTTTTACCTTATCTCCCGCTTTTAAAAAACGTTGCGCTTGGTTGACTCGCACGTTGTAGTCATGCTCATCGATTTTATAGCGCATTTTAACTTCTTTTATATCGGCTGTATGCTGTTTTTTCTTGGCTTCGCGGGCTTTTTTCTCCTGTTCAAACTTGTATTTGCCATAGTCCATAATCCGGCAAACGGGAGGACTTGCCGTTTCACTGACAAGGACTAGATCAAGTTCCTTTTCTTCGGCCACGCGTAAAGCTTCGGCAGGAGTAATAATTCCTAGTTGAGAGCCGTCGCTATCGATAACGCGGATTTCGGGAAAGCGGATTCTTTCGTTAATTTGGGGGAGATCGCGAGTAGTGCGTCTTTTATCTATCACAGGCGTTCTGGGTTATCTCTATTCTGGTTAGTTAATCGGTTGGAGTTTACAAAATGATTTACTTGCTATTCTACCTACTCGATCGAGTTTCTTGGCCAATTGTTAAGTTTTCTTGCAATGTTAATTTTTAGCCGCCGGTCTTCAGCCCCCGGCCGTCAGCCAGATAAGCTGTTGTGTATAGGCCTTTTCAGACTAAGACCCTATACTCTCAGGAATCGATCTGTAAGGTGCGTTCCCCCTCGTTGCAGCAGGGAACGCACCCGACAAAATCTGCGGCATCGCACTACCTCTGTAAACCAATGTCTAGATTATAGTGGGACAGTATCGGGCGACAGTTGAGAAGATTATCCAGTATGGTTAAATATTGCGCTGATGTTTTAATATTACCTATCGCCTAAAACTATGATTACTTATATTAAAATTCATGGCTTTAAATCCTTTCATAATTTTGAAATGGTATTCACGCCGCTTACTGTAGTTGCTGGGGTTAATGCTTCTGGTAAGAGTAATTTATTTGATGCTTTGCAATTGTTGGCGCGGCTGGCAGAAGTGGATCTGAAGACGGCTTTTAGCGAGCAACGAGGACATCCTAGCGAACTTTTTACCCAGTATGATGAGGACGACTACGCCACGGAAATGGAATTTATAGTTGAAATGTTAGTCAATCGCAAGGTAAAAGATAATTGGGGTGGGGAAGTCGAGCTTAAATATACAAGATTACGCTATCAATTAAAAATTAAACGAGAGTCTAATATAAGTGGATTTGAAAACTTGTATATTGTTGATGAACGTTTAGAAAATTTAAAGCACAATGAAGATAATTGGGTAAAAAATTATATTCCCAAGACAGTATTGGAAACTTGGCGACCAAAAGTAACGGGTAGGAGAGCCATTCCTTATATTAAGACTGAAGATATTAATGGTATTGCTACCATTGTTGTACATCAAGATGGTCAACAAGGGAATAAAAAAGTATTTCCCGCAAAAAACGCATCACAAACTGTTTTAAGCAGCATTAATACCATAGATTTTAGACATATATTAGCCGCCAAACAAGAAATGCTGAGTTGGAAGTTTATGCAGCTTAATCCCGAAGATCTGCGAGAACCTACTCGTCAAGATATGGGCATCAGAGATACAATAACAGCAAGCGGAAAGAATTTAGCCGCTGCTTTATTTCGCATCAAACAAGATGATGAATATACCCTCACAGCAATTTCCCGTGATCTCAATAATCTGCTACCGAATTTTACAGAAGTTAATGTTTATGATGACAAAGCAAATCGACAATTTATTATCAAGGTAAAAGGTGATGATGGTCGGGAGTTTTCTTCGAGAGTGCTTTCCGAAGGAACCCTACGTTTATTAACATTATGTGTCCTGCAATACGACCGACAACACACAGGATTACTGTGTTTTGAAGAGCCAGAAAATGGCATCCATCCTTTTCGTATTGAAGCAATGGCAAAATTATTAAAAGAGCTAACTGTCGATTTTGAAGATACTGAAATGCCTTTACGCCAAGTAATAGTGAACACTCATTCTCCGGTTCTAGTGAGTCAATTAATTAATTGGCAAGATGATAAAAATGTCAGCATTTGGCTTTCTCAACTTACCAATCGAATATCCACTATTGAAGGGAAGCGAATTAAGATGAAAAGCAGTAATTTTCACCCTGTTATCAAAGAGAATAAAAAGCAATTAACCTTATTTTTCTCCGAAAATGAGGCCAAGCTAACTCTCTCGGAAGTTGTCGAATATCTAAAAACTGCTGATGCTGAAAGTGCGATTAAAAATATTAAAAATCAACAAAACCAATTAATGTAAATCAATTAAGATGGCAAAAAAAATCAAACAAATAATTATTGCCTTAGCTACAGAAGGCAGTTACGATCATAGATTTTTACCGAATATTATTCAGCGCACTTTCGAGAGAGTTGCTTTTGACGGTCAACAAGAAATAGAAATTTTTGAACCAATTTGTCTTCCACAAATCTCTGGCGAAAATATCCGAGAAAAAGCTAAAAAATACGCAATTCAAGCGGTGGAGAAGGGAGCAATGGTTTTGTGCTTCCATGCAGACGCAGATGATAAAACAGATGAAAACGCATTTAAGGAAAGAATTAATCCGGCTTTTAATGCTATTAAATCAGACGAGCGAGACTTATGCAAAAATTTAGTTGCTATCGTTCCAATACAAATGACTGAAGCCTGGATATTAGCAGACAAAGAATTACTAAAAAAAGAATTGTGTACAAATAAAAGTGATAGTGAGTTAGCAATCGATAAAGAGCCAGAATCTTTTAGCAATCCGAAAGAAACGATTAAAAATGCCATCAATAAAGCCAGAGAAGGTATAACTAAACGGTATCGAAATAAACTAAAACTTGAGGATTTATATTCACCGCTTGGTACAAAAATCCCATTGTCGAAATTAGAATCCTTGTCTTCCTACAAAAAATTTGAAAAGGCAGTACGAGATATTTTTCCACAATTAACGAAAGTCAACAATATAGAGGATAATCCTGATCAAACGTGAATAGGACCTTGCTAATAGCATTTTTCTAAAGTAATGGCAGAGATGGTTAATTGCCTTCACCCCCAACCCTTCTCCCAAAAAGGGAGAAAGGAGTAGAATGTCTGCCACGAATAAAGAAAAATGGCATAAGGTGCGTTCCCTGTCGTCGATTAGTTGCTTAGTCGGATTTGCAGCAAGAAACGGCATTGCTGAATCAAGGCATGAATGGCAACTGTGCAGGTTCCCGTGCAAAAGTTAGTTTGGCTCTAGGTTTTAAAAATACCAGAAAAGAAGATTCATATCTCAAATCAGCAACGCCGATTCCTCTACACCTATTTTTTATACTAACTATTGATTAGGCGACTTACCATCTCTACCATTCCATATATGTTTAAATTTTTAATCTCTTCCTGAATTTGATCGATTGAACTTTGAGAATCATCACTACAGTAAGCCAATTGAACTTTCTTTCCCTGCGGATCGGTTAATACGGTTAATAGGGTGATCAAGTCTCGATCGCTCGACACCTGATAATCTATATAGATGCCTTTTCTATCTTTGGTGGGAGTGAATTTACATAAATAATAGTTATCCTGTTCACGTTTGTCCGATGCTTGTCTAGCCAACAAGTTTTCGATTAACAAACAATCGGATTCTTTATGTTGCTCGTCGTGAATATAATTTATTTTGCTTAAATCCGCTTTACTGTAAGTCTTGGAAACATAAGGATAAAGCTCCGCTTTCAAATTATACTGGATAGGTAAAATAATAAATCCTTTCTCCGCTTCCTCGTTGATCGCCTTTCGAGGAATATCGGCATTATAGGGAGTTAATAGGATAGCTTGTAATTTATATTTGAGTTTCCTGGTGACATGATCGGCAATTTCTTGTTTTAAAATATCTCTAAAAGTTGTAATTTGTTCGATACCTGTACTCGTGGAATTTTTATTAGTTCCCTTCATCTCGATAATCGTCAGCAGAAGTAAGCCATTCTGAATAAAAAGAGATAAATAATCAGGTCTTTTCTGATTTTGATCTCTAACGAGAGGATCCTCCCGACGATCAGTTTTAAATAAAATACAAACGGAATCTTTTTCTGGCTTGGTAATCCGAAAGCTGACACCGCTTTCGGGTGGAGCGATCCG
Organism: Microcystis sp. M090S1; assembly: GCF_020246295.1. Classification (NCBI taxonomy): domain Bacteria; kingdom Bacillati; phylum Cyanobacteriota; class Cyanophyceae; order Chroococcales; family Microcystaceae; genus Microcystis; species Microcystis sp. M090S1. The sequence goes on from NZ_JADBTF010000253.1 coordinate 7,481, forward strand.
ATCGGGTACGGTACAGAAAATAAGCAGATTTTCTAAAAAGTTAAATTTTTGCCAATCGAGTTTATTCTTCTTCTGAGGAACATCCTTCTTCGGTTTCTTGGTTTTGTTGTCCTGCTTCATAAATTGCAAAAAACTTTTGTTGAATCTCAACTGATACATCGCTGAGAGTATCCCAACGAATACCGTATTCAGGGTCGTGTAAAGAAAGTAATTGATTATTTTTCATTTCATAGGCGCTAACCTGTTCCATTTTAAGAAAAGCTCGGCTATCTTGCAGATAAAGCAATTTAGCTTGTTCGGCTAAAAGTTGTGGATTTTGGTGATTACCATTAACGATATTGTTAAGATGAGCCATCAAATAGGGGCTATGAGTCGTCAATAAAATTCTAACTCCTAAATTTACTAAAATCGCTAAAGATTCTAACAATTTTACCTGAGATTCTGGATGTAAGTTCATTTCAGGCTCATCGATCACCAGAAAATCCCCCGATTTTGCTCGATAGCGCAAATAGAGTAAAAGCGGGGCTAATTGTTTAATAGACGAGGAAGCATTATAAAGATCGATCTCTAAACTTCTTTTTACCGAAACTTTAATTTCTCTGCCTCCAATTTTAGTCTTTTTAAAGATTGTTTTATTGTTATTTTGAATATACTTTTCAATTTGATCAGCTAATTTTTGAAAATCATTTTTGTTTTTGGCAATGGGATCGGGCTTATTTTCTAGTTCTATGTCAGTTAAAAAATCTAAAAAATCCTCTACTGGTTGAGGATAGCGAATATCTCCCTGTTCTTTCAGTAACTCTAACTGTCTATCTCGATTAATACGTCTATTAATACGTCCTTGTGTCAATAGCTCTCTCTGATTCCCTTTAAGTAGCTTATATCTTCTATTGCCCAGCATTTTATAGGTATTTATAAAAGCGTTTCTTTCGGCGGGTAAAGGAAGTGCGTCGGAAAATGAAAATTTTACAACAGCAGCAACAAAATTAAGAAAAACTATGTCTTTATAATTATTAATTTTATCTTCCTTTTCTTGATAAAATAAAATCTCATTATTGTTCTCGCTTCGCTCGATTTTCTTGATTCCAAGTGAAGCTAATGACCCGCGATATTCAATTGTATCCGCTAAAACTTTTTCTATAGCTGTTTTAATATCATCTTCGGAAATTTCGATACTGAATTTCGTTTTTTCAAAAATCTTGCCGCTAGAATCTTGGAAAAAAGATTGTAGTTTTATCCCGCTAAATTCAGATGCGGACTTTTGAACAATTTCGGATATAACATCATAAAAATGTCGGTCTATTTTTAAAGACCAATGATCGGCTTGATTTGTAAATTCTATTTTTTCTAAAATTTCACTAGAAAAATAAAAGCTGTCAAGCTGATTAATCCATAACCCATAAATCGAGTAGGCGATATAAGTTTTATTAGAATTATTCGGGCCAATAATAACGGTTAGAGGCCGAAGATCCACTTCTGCCTCTTTAATACTACCTAAATTCCAGAGTTTGATTTTCATCATAAAAACGAACACTCCGAATACAGACCCTTATTTTACCCGATTCGTACTCGCTTGCGCCGATTCTTTAGTTTTATCTTCAAACGCAACCATGATTGAGAAACGAATAGCGATCGCTTTCTGAGAAAAGATCGATCGCCAACCGACAATCCAAAACGCTGTCATTACCTTTCTAAAGCAACAAGCTAGTGGTTAGCTGATCACTGAAAGCTCCTTAAATATCTAACCTTTGGTAGATGCTATTAAGATGATTTAAGTGCTGCTGGGGATCAAAGCAACTTTCGATCTCGTCGGGGGATAAAATAGCGGTAACTCGCTCATCTTGGCTGATAAAAGCTTTAAAATTGCCGTTATCGGTGTTCCAAGCGCGATGGGCGTTTTCTTGGACGATTTTATAGGCAGATTCCCGGCTAATTCCCTTACTCACCAAAGTTAAAAGAACTCTTTGACTGAAAATCACGCCACCGTAAACATTCATATTTCGCTTCATGTTTTCGGGATACACCAGCAGATTTTTGACTAAATCGGTGATTTCCTTGAGCATAAAGTGGGTCAAAATGCAAACATCCGGCAGCATCACCCGTTCTACGGAACTATGGGAAATATCTCTTTCGTGCCAGAGGGCGATATTTTCTAAGGCGGAAACGCTATGACTACGGATAATTCTCGCCATTCCCGTTAAGCGTTCTGAGCGGATGGGATTACGTTTATGGGGCATAGCGGAGGAGCCTTTTTGTCCTTTGGAAAAGTATTCTTCCACTTCTAGGACATCGGTTCTTTGCAGGTTGCGAATCTCCACAGCAAAACGTTCGATCGAAGCCGCTAATAAGGCTAATTGTTGCACATAATCGGCGTGTCGATCGCGGGAGATCACTTGAGTGGAAGCGGTATCCGGTTCTAATCCTAACTTCTGACAGGTTAACGCCTCAATTTTCGGGTCAATATTGGCATAGGTTCCCACTGCACCAGATATTTTACCGATGGCGATGTCTTGGCGCAAGCGAATTAAACGATCGCGTCCTCGCAGCACTTCCGCTAACCATCCCGCTAGTTTAAAGCCAAAGGTGATCGGTTCGGCGTGAATGCCGTGGGAACGTCCTACCATGACTGTATAACGGTGTTCTTGGGCGCGATAGCGCAGGGCTTGAATAAAATCTTCTAATTGTTCTAAAATCAGGTTTAAACTGGCGACTAATTGTAAGGACAGGGCGGTATCTAGTACATCGGAACTGGTTAAACCCAAATGAATATAACGCCCCGGCTCGCCCACATATTCGTTAACATTTGTTAAAAAGGCGATGACATCGTGGCGCACTTCTGCTTCTATTTCTAAAATGCGATCGGGATCAAAATTAGCTTTTGCCTTAATTTCTTCTACTGCATCCCCCGGAATATAGCCTAATTCTGCCTGCGCTTCACAGACGGCTATCTCTACCTCTAGCCATGTTTGATATTTATATCTATCCGTCCACAAATTCCCCATCGCAGGGAGAGTATAACGCTCGATCACTATTAATTCTTCCAAGACAACCGTTTAATTGTATCGGATCGGGGCAAGTCTGGGAATAGGCAGGGGGCAGCGGGGAGCTTTGTTTTCCCCACTCCCTTTTTTCCGGGTAGTGATTCGGTAGTAGCGGTGAACTATCTTGCTTAATTTAGCCTGAATCGAACCCCTACCCCCTTGCTTCAACCCATGCTCGCATTTTACCCGGATTGTTCAATCCGTAGGGATCGACGAGTTTTTTAAATTCTAGTTGTAGCGGATTAATCTGTCTGCTGCCGCCATCTTCCATGATATAAGTGTGAGGATTGGCAATAGCTGCCCCCTGTTGTTCATAGATAGCAATAATCTCATTTAATCGAGTTTCTGTGGTAAATTCTAGCAAGGGAAGACCGGCGGGAATAACTTTACCTTGAAATTTCAAAAATTCTAGGTGCATCATTATTTCCTCACCAAAATAATTATAGAGTTTCTCTACCGTAGCTAGATTAAAATAAAAAGCTTGTAGATAAGTTATCTTGGGGTTAAAACTACGCGCATGGAGAGTGGTATGATTCCAAGTAAATTCTAAGATACTATGGCCTTTTTGGGTTTCTTCTGGCGTTTTATAGTAAGTAAGTTCACCATTATATTCTTTAATTAAAGACTCTAATGCGACTCGATCGCCCGCCGATACTATTAACAAAACTGCCGCTTTTCCTGTGGTTAAATAATCCTTAAGAGCAGTAAAATAAGCGGGAATTGGCCAAGAGTGAACACTAACCATTTTCTTGACGATACCATCACTATCACTAAGAGCTTGACCGAATTTAGCGGCGGTGAGAAAATCGGCAAAAGTAACGATAAATTCTGCCCAAGGATAACAGGGAGCGAGGGCTATTTCTAACTCGGTAATAATGCCATTTGTTCCGTAGCCATGATTGACTTTTTCTACCTCATCCCCCCGTAGTTCGATAATTTTTGGTTCCGCTTCTAGGGTGACTAATTGCACTGCTTGCAGATTGCCTCTATCCTTCAATTGTCCATAATTAATTGAACCCATGCCCACACTGCCACCCCCGATAAAACCGCCAATTGTCGCCGTCCGATAGGTAGAGGGAGCCATTCTTAATTCCCAACCGATTGCGCGAGCTTGTTTATCAAAAAATGCCATTTTTACCCCCGCTTCTACCCGGGCTGTACCCGGTTCGATCGAGATAATTTTTGTTAGTTTGCTTGTATCTAAAATTACTCCTCCCTGCAAGGGAACACATTGACCATAATTACCTGTACCCGCACCTCTAACTGTTAAAGGAATTTGGTATTTAACGCAGGTTTTAGCGATGTCAATAACCTCTTGGCTATTGTGGGGACGAATGACTAAATCAGCCCGTTTATCTTGCAGTTGTGCTTCTAAAATGGGACTAAAATGATAATAATCTAAGGAAAGTTTCGCCACTTGTCCCGGATCGGTGATAATTTCCAGATGGGCAAGTTCTTGAATGAGATTTTGACAGTTAGATTTCATGGCTAGGTAGGGTTTGCTGAAAAAGTTTGTTGGTGGGGTTAGGAGACAGGAGATAGGATTCAGGATTCAGGATTCAGGAGTCAGGAGACAGGATTCAGGAGTCAGGAGTCAGGAGTCAGGAGTCAGGAGTCAGGATTCAGGATTCAGGAGATTATTTTTATTTATTCCCCCCACACCCCACACCCTACACCCCACACCCTACACCCCACACCCCACACCCTACACCCTACACCCCACACCCTACACCCCACACCCTACACCCTACACCCTACACCCTTCACCCCACACCCTACACCCCACACCCTTCACCCTACACCCTTCACCCCACACCCCAATCAGCGATCGCCCCATAAGGAAAA
>NZ_JADBTF010000254.1:0-8505 GCF_020246295.1 Microcystis sp. M090S1
AAGTGCGCCGCAATAGCGACTCTTGTGTTGGTGTGGGGTAAAATCGAAACGAGTAGGCTTTTTCCATGTCTCACATTCTAGCATATATTTCGTAAATGTGCTAATATTTAACAGTAAAGCCGTCGTAGAACGACGGGGTTTCAGACCCAAATTTTCGATGAAAGCGCAAACAACAAGTAAAGATAGCCTGATCCTACGGCAAGAAGTAGTGGGTTCCCGTCGCCCTAGTAACTATTTTTGGGCTGTAATCGTCTCTATTGGCGGTCTAGGGTTTCTCCTCGCCGGTCTTTCCAGTTATTTGAAGGTCAATCTACTTCTCGTTAGCGATACCAGTTCCTTACAATTTATTCCCCAAGGAGTCGCCCTCCTCTTTTACGGTACTGCGGGGACTCTTTTAGCCATCTATCTCTGGTTATCTCTCCTCTGGAATGTCGGAGGTGGTTACAACGAGTTTAACAAGGAAACCGGCAAAGTTAAAATCTTTCGTTGGGGCTACCCTGGCAAAAATCGTCGCATTGATCTCGATTGGCCTCTCGAAGATGTGCAAGCTGTGCGGGCCGAAGTGCGAGAAGGACTCAACCCGAAACGGGAACTATTCCTGCGGATTAAACAGCGTCGCGATATCCCTTTAACTCGCGTCGGCGATCCGATGTCCCTCTCGGAATTGGAAAATCAAGGAGCGGAACTCGCTCGTTTTCTGGAAATTCCTCTAGAGGGATTGTAGGCCTTTTTTCGCTCTTTTTGGCTATAAAATGATGAAGATAAGAAAATCTTGCTGGCTGTCTGTGGTTTGTGTTTTTTTAATCACAACGACGACACTTTTCGGCTGTTCTTCCCCGGAAGCTAATTCCACCCCCGATAATTCTAGTATCACCCAAACCTCTCAACCTGCCAGTTCGGGCAGTGTCAACATGGATAATTACAAACCCCGCTTAGATGGAACTGCCGTCGTCGAGATGATCATCAAAGGTAAACCGGTAACGATCGAAATTGATGGCAAGGCGGCCCCAATTACTGCCGGTAATTTTGTGGATCTGGTGGAGAGAGGTTTTTATAATGGTTTAACTTTCCATCGCGTGGTTACAGAACCGCAGCCTTTTGTCGCCCAAGGGGGTGATCCCCAAGGTCGCGGAACCGGTGGTTTTGTCGATCCGAAAACCAAGCAATCCCGTTATGTTCCCCTGGAAATTCTCCTCAAAGACGAAAAAGAGCCGATTTATGGGCAAGCAATCGGTCAACAGGCCACGGCCCGCACTCCCATCGTCGCTTTACCCCATAAACGCGGTGCGATCGCGATGGCCCGTTCTCAACAACCTAATTCCGCTTCTTCTCAGTTTTATTTTGCCCTGTCGGATATCAATTTCCTCGATGGTGATTATGCCGTTTTTGGTTATGTAACTGAGGGAATGGAAGTGATCGATACGATCAAACAAGGGGATAAAATTGACTCGGCCAAGGTTGTTTCTGGTGCAGAAAACCTGAAAAAATAGCGATCGGTTAGGGTGGGACCGGGCGACAATAATTTAATGTTCGCCGTCACCCACCCAATCATTTAATAAATCTGCTGCAAAAATCAAAAATCTTCCGTCAGGTGAGGAGTCTCCGAGCCAGTAGTCAGTAGTCAGGAGAATTAAGAATGAATAATAATCAATTAAATGCTCTAAGTAGGAAGGCACAATTATTTGTAGGATGGGTTAGCGGTAGCGTAACATAATCGGGCGTTGGGTTTCATGCTTCAACCCAACCTACGTTCATCTGATAACTGATAACTGATAACTGATAAATGAATGTTGTGGTGACGGGAATTGGGTTGATCAGTTCTCTGGGAAATTTAAGTCAGAGTTGGCAAAGATTACTAGAGGGCAAAACTGGTATAACTAGGCAACAACCCTTTTCTGATTTACCCGCTTTACCCTTGGGTTTAATCGGTCACAAACCGGCATTTTTAGAGGATTTAACCAAAATTGCCCTGATTGCTGCCCTTGAAGACGCTCAATTAACCCCTCCCTTAAAGGATTGTGGTGTCACTATCGGTTCTAGTCGCGGTTGTCAGGGTTTATGGGAACGGATGGCAGCGACGGGAATAGTAGAAAACTGGTTAGATAGTTTACCCGATCGCGCCTCGGTATTGACCGCTAGATTGATAGAAACCGGCGCCCCAGTCTTAGCACCCATGGCGGCCTGTGCCACGGGCATCTGGTCGCTCGCACAGGCTGTAGAATTAATTACTATGGGAGAATGCGATCGAGTTTTAGCCGGGGCGCTCGAAACCCCGATCACTCCCTTAACTTTGGTGGGATTTGAACAGATGGGAGCTTTGGCGAAAACGGGCTGTTATCCTTTTGATAGAGCTAGGGAGGGCTTGGTTTTGGGCGAAGCTGGGGCGATTTTAGTCCTTGAATCCGAAGAACTGGCTTTAAGCAGAAATGCCCCCATCTACGGGCAAATTTTGGGCTATGGTTTTACCTGCGATGCCGATCATGTCAGCGCCCCGGCGGTGAATAATCGTAGTGCTACCAAAGCCATAGAACTATGTTTGCACAGAAGTCAATTAAGAAAAGATGAAATTAATTACATTCACGCCCACGGCACTAGCACGCGTTTAAACGATGAACGGGAGGCAAACCTGATCGCCAGCATTTTTGGCTCGCAAGTGGCTGTAAGCTCGACAAAAGGGGCAACAGGACACACTTTAGGGGCTTCGGGGGCATTAGGCGTGGCTTTTTGTTTAATGGCCCTGAAAAATCAGCTAATTCCCCCCTGTGTCGGTGTGCGCGAGTCGCCTTTTCAGTTAAATTTAACTAGATCGGCTGTTAATTTTTCCCTGCACAATTGTCTCTGTCTTAGTTTCGGTTTCGGAGGACAAAATGCAGCCATCGCAGTGGGGAAGTTTTTCAGTGATCAGTGATCGGTAATCAGTAATCAGTGACCATTTCTTTCCCTGCTGGTCTCTGCATTTCTTTTTAACAAAACTTAACAATTATGGGCGAAATTTTGCTGGCTTTTGTCGGGAGATTTTGAGATAATATTTTTAAAAGATTTTATTCATAATGGGAATATTTGAAGTTGTAATAATTGGCACGGATTCCCATTATGACAAAAGCATAGCACAAGCCGCCGCCAAAGTCAAGTCCTTTCTTATTACTTATGGGTGCGAATTTCCGGGAGTCAAAAAGGGACTTAGTGGGGGTGCTAGGTGTTGGGGAGATTTTTCAGTGATCAGCTTTAATACTGCTCACTTAATATATACTGCTCACTTAAAACTCACATCTGACTCCTGACTGCTGATAACTGATTATGGATACACCGCGACTACATCCAGATACGATCGAAGAAGTTAAACAAAGAATTGATATTGTGGATTTAATTTCCGAGAGAGTCGTCCTCAAAAAAAGGGGAAGGGAATACGTCGGTTTATGTCCTTTTCACGAGGAAAAATCCCCCAGTTTTACGGTTAGTCCTGCCAAACAAATGTATTACTGTTTTGGCTGTGGTGCGGGGGGAAACGGGATTAAATTCTTTATGGAGGTGGGGAAACAATCTTTTAGTGAAGTGGTTTTCGATCTTGCTAGAAGGTATCAAATCCCGATTAAAACTCTAGCAGTAGAACAGCGTCAGGAATTAGAACAGCAATTATCCCTCAAGGAACAATTATACGAAATAATGGCCGTGGCGGTGAGTTTTTATCAACACGCCCTTAGTCAACCCCAAGGGGAAAAAGCGTTAGATTATCTCAAGGTACAACGACAACTAACCCCAGAAACTATCGCAACTTTTCAACTGGGATATTCTCCGGAAGGTTGGGAAACTCTCTATCGTTATTTAGTGGAACAAAAGCGCTATCCTGTGGCTTTAGTGGAACAAGCGGGATTAATTAAAGCGCGTCAAAATGGTAGTGGTTATTACGATCAATTTCGAGATCGTTTAATGATTCCTATTTTTGATAGTCAAGGACGAGCGATCGCTTTTGGTAGTCGCACTTTAGGTAATGAGCAGCCAAAGTATCTAAATTCTCCCGATACTCCTCTATTTGAAAAGGGAAAAACTCTCTTTGCTCTTGATCGAGCTAAACAGGCAATTATTCAGCAAGATTTAGCGATAGTTGTCGAGGGTTATTTTGATGCGATCGCTCTCCATGCTGCCGGTATTACTAATGTGGTTGCCTGTTTAGGAACAGCCTTAAGTCAGGAGCAAATTAAATTACTTTTGCGCTACAGTGAAAGTAAACAAATAATCTTTAATTTTGATGCTGATCAAGCGGGAATTAAAGCGACAAAAAGGGCGATCGAGGAAATTAACTCCCTAGTTTATTCAGGACAAGTTAACCTAAAAATCCTCAATCTTCCCGATGGTAAAGATGCCGATGAATTTCTTAAATCTCGTGCTGACGGGGTGAATAGTTATCGAGAACTAATCGAAAAATCTCCTTTTTGGATTGATTGGCAAATCTCGCAAATGTTGGTTAATAAAGATTTAAAACAGGGACTACATTTTCAACAAGTAGCCAATAGTATGGTGAGTTTATTGCAAAAGTTAATCGATAGCAATCAACGCACTTTTTATCTAGATTATTGTGCTGAAATTTTGGCTCAAAAAGATGCCACTCGTTTGCCTTATATTTTAAAAAATCTCTCAAAGCAGGTTAATAAACCTCAAGGAAAATCTCTGGCAATCAAGAGGAAAAATATTTTAGATAAATCCGAAAAAAATAGCTCGGAAAAAGCCGAATGGTTATTATTATTAATCTATCTCCATTATCCTGAATATCGGGAAAGAATTTTAGAATCTTTGGATGAAAAAGATTTAATTTTTAATCTCCTGGATTATCGTTGGTTATGGCAAGTAATTCTAGAGTTAGAAACCCAAATTACTAAACCAAGAGATTTGATGTCAGCCTTACAGAATCATTTATTGATGATAACCACAGACAAAAACCGTGATTTTAATTCTTTATTTCACTTAAATGAACATACCAGTCAGGAAATTTTGCAGCCAGAAGAACAGATCAAAGATGCTATTATAGCTATGGAAAAAATTAGTTTAATGGAATATCGTCGCTACTGTCAAGAACAATTAATTAATGCTCTCGACAGCAATCAACGGGAATTTTATCAGCAGGAATTTTATCAAACTGTTAATAAATTAATCGAAATTGATCCTCTCTACCAACAAGCTTAATTCTCTAATTGATTAGAAACTAGACAGTTGTTCAGCAATAATAGATACTAACTTATCCACTGCTCCTGCTTGCCCGCGCACTGCCCGCAATTTTTGCCGGATAGCCTCTAATTGTTCGGGATTTTCTAACCAAGAACTAGCCATATTTGCCACTTCTTCTGGTTGTAATTCCCCCAATAATTCCGGAACAATTTCGGCACCAGCCCAAATATTTGGCCAAGCATATAAACGCTTTTTTCGCAATATATAGAGATTAATTATCTTAGCAAATAAAGAACCCACCCCCGGCAGTTGGGCTAATAAACCGGGTAAACCGTCCCAAGTTCTCATCGCGTCTAGTTGCTGAGTCGGTAGTAAAATAATCATCGGGATTGCCAGCGCCCCTAATTCGGCAGTATTAGCACCCACCGTCGTTAAAGCTAAATGACAGCGAGAAAGCTGGTTATGGGCGGGAAAATCGGTAATTAGGTCAACTTTTACCCCCTTAGCTGTTTCTAGATAGGGTTTTTCACCGTTTTTTAATTTGGCAGCACTCCAACCGGTTTTAGTGATCATCGGATTAGAGCTAGGATCGGCAAATTTCGCCAAATAAGCTAAATTTAGGGTAGGAGCGACGGGAATTAAGAATTTAGTCCGGGGATCCTGCGCGTGTATCTTTTCGGCAATGGCTAGGGTTAGGGGTACACCCTGAGCTAATTTCGAGGGTTTGGAACCCGGGAGAAGTGCAATTAAGGTAGCGTCATCAGGGGTGATAGCATTGGGCAAATCCACCATTAAATCGCCGATAACGGTAAATTTATGCTGATATTGTTGGGGAATATTATTTAATACACTTGTATTCATCACGGCAAAGCGATCGATCCCCCGATACCAACGCGCTTCCCATTCCGCATAGATAACGGTGCGATAACCCAAACGTTTACCGATGGTGAGGGCAAAAAATTGATCGCCCCCTAAAAATAAAACGATGCCCTTGGGGTGCCAATCCCAATTATCGGCGGTTTTTCCCCAGAAAAGAAAATTAAAGAAGTTTTCTGGCGACTGGACTCGATCGACCTCCGGATATTTCCTAACTACTTCCGTTTCCGCCCCCATAGCATGGGTACAAGGGGAAAGAATCACCGAAATCCGCAACAGCGATCGATCTTCTGTTAAGTTTTGTCGCAATCTCTTGACAACTGGACGCACCCATGTAGATATTTCTCCTGGGCCATTAGAGAGAATGAGAAGATCAACAGGAGAATCAAACATGATATGTGGTGAGGTAGGAAGTTTTCGTTTTGGGGAGACAGTATTCAGGAGTCAGGAGACAGTATTCAGGAGACTATTTTTATTTGTTTTCCCTTCTCCCTTCTCCCTCACAACGCGCGCGAAGTGGTTTCCCTGTTGGGGTGTTGCCTACTTGCCATTGAATAAAGAACGAATTGCTTGATGTTTAGGGTGATCAAATTCTGGGGGAACCTTGCGGGTATCGGTAATCAACCAATCCAAGGCTGCCGCTTCCACATCGATCGCCGCGCCGGTTTTATCAACACAGTAGCGCCCAAAGACCAACTTATCCACCAAACGCGCCCCTGAACCGAGGCGAGAATATTCAAAAATAACGCTATTATCCACCGTCGCGCCGCCACAAATCCAACAATTCGGGCCAATCATACTCGGACCGACAATTTTCGCCCCGTCTTCAATGCGCGTCATTGCCCCGATATACACAGGTCCGGTGATATCGACTCGATCCCAGTTTACCCCCACATTTAAGCCCGTGTAGATGCCCGGTTTGACTTCGATGCCGGGGATAGCAACATTTTTAATTTCCCTGGATAACACCCCGCGAATTGCCTGCCAGTAGTCGGGGACTTTACCGATATCCACCCATTCAAAATCCATGTTTAAAGCGTAGAAAGGCGCAGCTTTAGCGACTAATTGGGGGAATAATTCGCCCCCGATGTCGTATTTACTATTAGGGGGAATAAAATCAATGATTTCTGGCTCAAAAATATAGATACCCGTGTTAATGCAGGTACTTAAAGCTTCATCGATGGCCGGTTTTTCTTGGAAACTGAGAATCCGTCCCTCCTCGTCGCTAACTACCACCCCATAACTGGATACTTCCTCTCTGGGGACGGTTTTGGTGACAATAGTGGCGATCGCTCCCTTTTCCCGATGCCATTTAACGGCTGCGGTTAAATCAAGATCGATCAGCGCATCACCACAGAGAACCACAAAAGTATCGTCAAAAAAGGGATTAAAATCTTGAATTCGTCGTAAACCACCCGCCGATCCTAGGGCATCACCGATTAACTCGCCCTCTTCGATTCTACCCTCGAAAGAATAGCCGATATGCACCCCAAAACGCTGACCATCGCGGAAATAACTCTCAATTTCTTCGGCTAAATGACTAACATTGACCATGATCTGATCAAAGCCATGCTGTCGCAACAGTTCCAACAAAAACTCCATCACCGGCTTTTGTAAAATCGGGATCAGGGGTTTGGGAATCGTATGGGTAATCGGACGGACGCGAGTTCCTTTGCCAGCCGCCAAAATCATGGCTTTCATTGATGTTTATTTCCTTTTGCGATCGAGGTTTGTAGTTAAATCATGCCTAGTGTATCATTACCGGCTCGGAATCAGTGGTTATCGATCCTCTTGGGGGTACCTCGAAAAATAGATTTACTTCAGCATTGCACCGCCTGAAACCCTGATGAAAGCTTGGTTTATTCTCAATTAGTGCGAAGATTTTCTCAATAAGTCCAATTGATCGAGCTACCCCTTGAGTAATTGATAACGGGAAAAAGTGAGAGATTTAACCCAGATTACACTGATGGACAAAATTAACCAATCAACTTTGCTGTAACTCATACTACTCAGTCCTCTAGGCTAAGATGATCAAAAAAACGCAAGTTTTTAAATTGATGGGCAAAAAAAGTTTAATTTTAGGCAATAACCAAGGCGTTATGTCTAGGACACCTCGAAAAATCGAATTTTGAGGGACGGAGCGCCTTGTTAGTTCTTGAAAATAATTCCCTCTTCATCAATGTAGATCAAGGAGATTTCCTCGACCAACAGTTTGTTAACAAAATCTTTTATTCGAGGTGTCCTTGAGCATTAGAGCAACCTAGACTCCCTGCCTAATTTTTCCAACAATCCGGTTAACCCCAAGAAGTCTAGGCGAAAAATGGTGAGCAAAAATTGACTACTTGAGATATTGACACTCCCGTCGCGCTTATGCGAGGGATTCTTGGTTCACTGACTCAAGTTGTCTTGACAGGTATTTCTACCAACCAAAATAGAGCTTAAATCTCCCCAAGCGTTTAGGTCTAACGA
>NZ_JADBTF010000255.1:0-5131 GCF_020246295.1 Microcystis sp. M090S1
GGGCCGATGTGTTAAACCGCGCTGGTATCGGTATGGAAGTAATGCACGAGCGCAACGCGCACAACTTCCCCTTAGACTTAGCTAGTGGTGAACAGGCTCCTGTAGCTCTGATTGCTCCCGCTATCAATGGTTAATTCCTAGTCTGAATGAAAAGGCACTCCCGCGAGGGGGTGCTTTTTTGTGGCTGTGGTTGCTAGAATATAAATCATCTTCTGTCAAGATTGCCAACCAAGACCATGAAACCCTCAATAATTATTGGCCAGTATTATAAAATTGTAAAAAAATTGGGTGTGGGTGGATTTGGAGAAACCTATATAGCTGAAGATTCACGGCGTTTAGGAAGTCAATGTGTTATTAAAAAGCTTACATTTAAAAGCAATAACCAAGATGAACTTGAAAAAGCGCAGGAGTTATTTTATCGAGAAGCTAAAACGCTAAAGGATTTAGGCAAACACGATCAAATTCCTTATTTATCTGCCTATTTTTCAGAAGATCAAGAATTTTATTTAGTTCAAGAATATATAGAAGGTGATTCGCTGGAAGAGGAAATTAGCTCTCGCGGAAAATTCAAGGAACAGGAAGTCATTGAATTTTTGCTAGGGATTCTCCCCGTTTTAGAATACATTCATAAAAAACAAGTAATTCATCGAGACATCAAGCCATCGAATATCTTGCATCGGGATCAAGATAAAAAATTTATTTTGATTGATTTTGGAGGAGTCAAAGCACCTCTTTTATCCAATTCAACATTACCGAATTCATCGGGAGGGAATCTAACTAAAATTTTTACCATTGGTTATACGCCAAAAGAACAAATGGACGGTTATCCAGAATTCAATAGTGATATTTATGCTTTGGGAATGACTGTTATTAAAGCTTTAACTGGTATTGAACCAAAAGATATATCTCGTAATTCGAGTACCAAAATGCTCGCATGGAGAACAAAGGCTAATAACGTGGGGGATCAACTAGCGGCTATTATCGATCGAATGATTCAAGAAAACCACACAGATCGCTATACAAATGTAGAGGAAATTCTTGAAGACTTGCATCATTTAGGAAAAACAGTAGTTATCAATAATAGTCGAGTCAGTGTTCTTCGTTCGGCGATCAATACCCAGATTCCTATGGTCAATATACCTCTGGGCAAGTTTTTGATGATATTAGTCATGATCACAGGATTTATCTGGGGTTTTAATCTACTTCGAGCAATAGTCTTCGATTTGCATCCTCATCAGAAGCCGATCGAGTCCCCAATTCCAAAACCGTCTCCTAGTCCTTCTTCGCCAGACCCCGAAAACGAGGGAGGGATTTTTCTTCGTCCCGATAATCTAAAGAAGAACTAGGCTAGAGTCAAAGCACATCTAATCGTCTGGCTTGATAAGGGAAAGAAATAAAACGATTCTTTTGGTTTCTGTGTGGAAACGGGGGTCTATACTGATAGTTTCTTCTTTCAAAATAGTCCTAAAAGTATTATTCAGTAACCATTTCACCTTACATAAACAAAAATTATCACACAAAGTAGAGAAGAGCCATGACACGTCAATTTCATCAGATTATGCCACTGTTGGGATTATTGATTAGCTTGTTAAGTCTCTATACCGCCCAATACAATCTGCACTTTGCTTGGAAAAATCTAGTCATGAATTGTCAATCTCATCGCCACCTAGAAATTTGTCGAGATGTTCTACCGACTATAGAGGTTCCCGATAAACTTCTATTCCTTCGCACTGAAGAGAATAAACGAGAAGGGTCGATCGAGCCGTCAGAACCACTCTTTTTGCCGACTGATTCCTACCGAAAGCCGATCAGAGTACCTTGATTTTGTCAGAAAATCGTGACAAATCGTGACAAAACGAACACGGTGCAGAAATTGTTGAGTTAAGCAGAAATTGTTGAGTTAAGATGATTTTATATTATCCTTAGTGCTGGAGGGTTTTAACGTTGAATAGACTCAAGAGGTTCGCAATAGTTCTTGTAGCGGCAGTAGTCGGATTTTCGGTCTTATTCTCTCAGCCGATTTTCGCAAAAAACCCGCCAGTGAGGTTTCAGTGTCAAACTCTCAGTAATGGTGTTCCCGCTACTGTGGCTACTAGCCCGCAATGGCAGAACCAACCACGTCAATTGATTCGGTGGTTAGAACCGTTAGCGAGAGAGGCTGGGTACACGCCGCTACGACGCTGTCGAGAGGTGAGTAATCGTCTTAATAAACAGTTCAGCAAAGGGGGTCAATATATAGGGCATGGTTATATCAACGGAAATCCCGCAATTTGTACTACTAATAAAGAAGGAGCTAAATGTAGAAAAGAGCAACTTCTGTGGACGCTTAATGGAAATATTTACGGATTTGAGAATGGCAGTGGTGGGAAAGAAAGCCCTAGTCAGTTATTAGACGACTTGTTCGCTCTCCAAGATAGAAACGTTTCTGGGCGGCCTCTCAAGCAATGTGGTAATAAGTCAACATTCGTTAAGATTATGGCGGTTTTACGAGGTGAAGAGAAGGTGGCCAGAGAAGTGTGTGTTTCGCAGTAATCATGAAACTTAGAAAATTTATCGTTATCTTTCTGTTAACTTGCATGGTGTTGTTCACCATGCAAGCTTTTTTATATCCTATCGAGGCACAAACTTCTAATGCTGATGAGCAACCCTCTATAGGGAAGATGGATGAAGATATGATAAGGGATATCGCTAGATTGATCACTGTAAGAGTTTACACAGTTTTATGGGAAGAATGGCCATTTACAACAGACGACAGCGGTTCGGGAGTTATCGTTGATAGACAAGAAATCAAACGGAAAAATAGTCAAAGCATCTACAATTATTTAGTCTTAACAAACGCCCATGTCTTATCTAGAAGTGGCAAATTTTATATTCAAACTCATGAGGGTTTCATTCATAGAGGAAAAATTCATCCCAAGGCTAAATTCGAGCAAATGGGGGTAAAAGCTGATCTAGCCTTGTTATGGTTCGAGAGTCCTTATCAATACGAAACAGCCATTAAAAAAACGTCGGAAAATTTGCCAGATAAAAGTGACTTTTTTGTGACTGGATTTCCCTGTAAATTAAGTGCAGTTCCTATTACTGATTGTCCAGCAGAATTTCTTTTTACCAAAGGCAAAGGATGGGTTATTGATCGCTATCTAAAGGACGGATATCAATTGGCTTTTACCAATGACACCGAGGAAGGAACCAGTGGAGGTGCAATTCTCGATCATCAAGGGCATTTAGTAGGAATCAATGGAAGAGGAAAAACCACGACTGATGCCCCACAAAATAACTACGCAGATAATAAGAGAGTTCCGTTCATTATTCAAGACAATGCTCCCTTATCTTTGGGATTACCTATTGATTGGTATTTATCGCTCAATTCTCAGCAATTATTTAGCGAATTACCGACCTCCACGGCTCAATTAGAACCGATCGGATTTTTGTCTCCACCTGATCGGTTAACTCCTGAACAAAAGTTGAATATGATCTTGATACTATCGGGGGTATTGCCTTTGATAGTATTAATTCTGATAATATCAGTAGTTTTGACAATCATTAAAAATATAATCGAAAATTTTTGGATTTATTTTCATCCAACAAAAATAGCAACATTTCAGATAGAATCGAACCACAAAATTAAAATTGTTACATCAAATTTTGAAAAGTTAGTCGATATTCCTACACATAAGTCCACAAAATTGCCAGATGCACAGAACTGTCAAATAACGCTTACTCCCTTAAGTTTGGGAAGCAATCAAAACAAAAATATTATCCCAAAAATAGTAGATAGTGTTCAAAACTATTATCGATACGGGCTAGAAGAGGAAGAGAAAGATCAAAAAGTTATTTATAAAATTCTTCGTCGAGGCAAAACTCTTAAACTGATACATACTAGGTCTAAAATTGAAACTGTTACCGTTAAATTTGAATTTCAGGATAACACTGGTCAGTAAAAAATCTTTTGAAAAAAGGAATATTACTCACGAAAGCAAAGTAAAAAACATGAAGTATCGAGCTATTTATACTATTTATTTGTCAATTATTTTATGGGGTATATTGGTAGGCTGTGAAAAAAACGGCAATATGCCGCAAGAGCATGAGGTAAATTCATCAGTAATTTCCGAAACATTAAAAAAATCTACTGTGTATATCAAAGGAATAGGAACGGGTATAATCATCGGTTCCGCTTCTAATGATTACTATGTGCTGACCGCCAAACACGTAGTAGATAATCTATTGAATCCATCTTCAAAGGAGATCGTTACCTATGACAATCGATTCTATCCGATCCAAGAAATTATCCCAGACAGAGAATTAGACCTAGCCATTGTTAAATTCACTAGCGATATCGATTATCCTAATGTCACTTTAAATCCCAATATTTCTCAAGGTCAAGCAGTCTCGGTATTAGGATGGAGATATTGTTCTGGAAAACCAAAAGAGGAGTTGACACTCGGAGCTATAGAGCAGATCGTCCGCTCCGATCAAGAGTACACCGAAAACGATAGAAAGCTTTTAAAGAATCTCGACGATCCAAAAAAACACTTTCAAGAGGGAAATCGAGTCAAATATACAAATCCAACGATTGAAGGAATGAGTGGGGCTGGAGTCTTTAACCAAGATGATCAAGTGGTGGCTATTCATGCCACGGCTGGAACCTATGAAAACAGTACAGAAAACTGTTCGGTGTTAGATAGTACCCATAGTCCTAACTGGGGAATTCCGGTCGAGGTTTTTTTAGATTCTGCATTATCTCGCGGAATTCCGCTCAAAACGATCAAAGCTTCTCCTTACCAGAAGGAAAATCCTTCCCCGCAGAATATCAAGGAACAATCAAATGAGCCGATCTTTAAAAGACCGAAATCAGCAAATTAATCTAATTTGTTTGACCTGTACTCTTTGCTGTTCATCAGCCTAACCTTTAGGGGTGAAAGCGGCACTCACAGGAATAAGGAGTTCTGTCTTTGATTGAACGGTATTTGGTATTTGGGAGCATCTCATTTATGCAAGTGAGTAATTATACTTGTCCCTAAAACTGGTTTCTAGCAAGGCTTTCAAAATAGCTTGACATAAAAACCTGATTTGGGGGTTACAAAGGTGAGATGCTCCCCCCAACTCCCAACTCGTCCGGTCTATGGCAATA
>NZ_JADBTF010000256.1:0-5518 GCF_020246295.1 Microcystis sp. M090S1
AGTGCATTTGGGAAGCTCTCAATCAAGCTAAAAGCCCTTTCCTGTAAGGTTTTTAGCTTTATTCAGCAGACCCTAACTAGGGTCTGCTGAAAAAGTTTTCCCTGGGGGCAGGGTGTGGGGTGTGGGGTGTGGGGTGTAGGGTTTTACCGATTTTCAGGTGGTCAACTACCTAATTTTCAGGGAAAAAGTACCTGAATTTTCCCCTCAATCACTCCAATGGTCGGCACTTTTTGAGGTCAAAAAAGTCTAAAAGTATTATCCAACAAGGTTTTTATATTTATTCAGCAAACCCTAGCTAGTCGCATTGGGATTAGTTTTGTGTAGTGATTAACTGACGGTGATAATCGCCCCATAACTTGGCTGCCTGTTGACTACTGCCCGCAGTGGGAGAATTATTATCATTACCCAACCAAATGCCCGTCACCCAGTCGCGACGGGGAAGATAACCGATAAACCAAAGGTCCACATAATTATTCGTAGTTCCCGTTTTACCCGCTTCTCCCATGCCAATACTGGCAGCGCCTCCTGTACCATTAGTTATCACCCCCCGCAATAAGCTATTCATCGTTTCGGCGGTTTTAGGGGAGATTACCTGCTGATTTCTATCGCTATCGTCGCCATAGTCATAAATAACCCGACAGGTACTCAAATCCTCCACATTTTCACAGTCGGAAGCGTCGAGAATGCGTTTAATAGCGTGGGGACGATTCCAGCGCCCACCGTGGTCAAAAACTGCGTAAGCGCCGGTCATTTCCAAGACATTTACCTCGCTTTGCCCTAAAATTAGCCCCGGTACAGGATTTAAAGGTGATTTTACCCCCAAACGTTCCGCCACATTGACCACATTACTTAATCCTGCCTCGCGAGCAATGCGAAGGGCGACGCTATTTTCCGATTGCGCTAAACCCTGAAACATATTGATGGCCCCGCTACTGCGTTCACAGGGAGAATAGGCCTGTCCTTGCCAAGAGAGTCCAGCGCAGGTATAGGTTTTATAGGGCGATATTCCCTGTTCTAGGGCGGCAGCATAAGCAAATACCTTAAAAGTGGAACCGGGTTGACGTTTAGCTTGGATAGCGCGGTTAAATTGGCTTTTTTGATAATCAACTCCCCCGACTAAAGCGAGAATTTCCCCAGTTTGACTGTTTAGGGTAACTAAAGCCCCTTGGGAGTATCGATAGCGGGGTCCTTGGTTTAAGACATTATTTTTTAAGCTTTTTTCTGCGATCGCTTGGAGCCGGCGGTCTAAACTGGTTTCAACGATAAAATTGCCCTCTTTAGCCACTTCTTCCCCTAAAAGGTCCTGTAATTCCTCGAAAACGTAACTATAAAAATATGGTGCAATCGTACTAGATAGGGATTTTTTGGCTTGGGGACTGATTTCAATGCGGGATCTGCGGGCGCTGGCCGCCGCTTCTGGGGAAATCATCCTTAATTCGGCCATGCGATCGATGACAAGATTGCGATTTTTTACAGAAGTGTCGTAATCTTGAATGGGATTAAATCGATTCGGGGCGGGTAACATAGCCACAAGAGTAGCAGCCTCGGAGATATCTAAATCTCTAGCGGATTTATCGAAATAAAAGCGGGCCGCATCTTCAAAACCGTAACCGGCCAGACCGAGATAAACTCGATTGAGATAGGTTTTGAGAATTGTATCCTTACTATAGACCGCTTCTAATTGTAAAGCGACCACAGCCTCCCGGAGTTTGCGATCGGCAGTATTTTGGCGACCGACTTCGGGGAATAAACTACGCGCTAACTGTTGAGTCAGGGTACTGGCCCCTTGACGGCCCCGACCTTGCCAATTAATCTTAATTGCCCGGACAATCCCCAAAGGATCAACGCCAAAATGCCAGTAAAAACGACTATCTTCGGAAGCGACAACCGCCTTGGTCAAATAGGGAGAAAAATCGCCCAGATTATCTAATTCTCGGTGAGTTTCCTGTCGCATGGGATTGAGGGGAGTTTGACCATCCCTAGGGTAAACCACCACCGGACCGCTCACCCCGGAAGGGAGTGGATAAACATTAACTTTGCGACTTTCCCAGATAACCGCTAAAACTAATAAACCGAAAATACCACCCGCACCATAGAAACCATAGCGCAAAAGTCGCGCCCACAGGGGAGGGGGACAGTAATAGGAGATGGTGACACAATTGGCTAAGTCTGGGGGGGCCAGGGTAAAGCTATCACCATGACGCAGGGAAACGCTTTTGAGACGACGTTTACCCATATAAACCCCGTTGGTGGAGTTTTCATCTGTGAGCAGGAAATGATGGGGATTTTTCGGGTCACGCTGCAGGGAACAATGAATCTGACTCACCACAGTGTTACGGATAGTAATATCACAGGAACTGGAACTACGACCCAACAAATAGCGATCGCCGATAAGGGGATATTTGCTTTCCCCGCTGCCATTCTCGTTTTTAAGGCGTAATTCGGGAACTCTCGCCCCTTTTTTGAGA
Source organism: Microcystis sp. M090S1 (assembly GCF_020246295.1). Lineage (NCBI taxonomy): Bacteria > Bacillati > Cyanobacteriota > Cyanophyceae > Chroococcales > Microcystaceae > Microcystis > Microcystis sp. M090S1. Next base: position 2,469 of record NZ_JADBTF010000256.1, read on the forward strand.
TTTACCGCCTGAAAATTCACCTTTCCTTGCAATTTCTGCACGGCAACGGTGACAAGTTGACTAATTTGGGTTTTCGGCGACTGCTTAGACATAGTTTTTATCAGTTATCAGCTTCTGAAGGCAATAGGCAATAGGGGAAGTGGGGAAGTGGGAAGTGGGGAATTTCAACTAAAACCCCAACACCCTAACACCCCCCGCAACGCGCACGCAGTGACCACCCTAACACCCCAACACCCTAACACCCTAAAACCCTAACACCCCATCTCCCCAATTCCCAATTCCCAATTCATACCCAATATCCCTAAATTGACATTTTAGCCTCTAAAGCTTTGAGGTATTCCGTATTGACTCCCGACTCGCGAATCAGAGCAATTTTACCGGTACGGGCCACCTCGCGAACGCCAAATTTATTCAGCATTTGCATAATCGCCACCATTTTACCCGGATCCCCCACCACTTCGATGGTCAGGGTTTCCTCGGAAATATCCACAATCCGCGCCCGGAATACCTGCGCTAATTCGATCACTTCCGCTCGGCGCTCGGCGGTAGCATTAACTTTAATCAGCATTAATTCCCTTTCCACACAGGGGGTTTGGGTGATATCCTGCACCTTGAGGACGTTAATTAATTTGTAAAGTTGTTTGGTTAACTGTTCGATGCTGTCCTCGTCCCCTGGTACTACCATCGTAATCCGAGAAACTCCCAGCTGTTCGGCAGGACCCACGGCCAGACTTTCAATATTAAAGCCGCGACGGGCGAATAATCCAGCAATACGGGTTAAGACTCCCGCTTCATCTTCAACTAATACGGATAATGTGTGTTTCATGGCGCTCTATCTACACAACCTAGATTTCCCCATTTTGACACTCCCCGCGCTAAAGCGACGGGGATTCTTGGTTCCAAGAGATTACTTGCTTAGACAGAATTACTTCTGAAAAAGTAGAGGTATTCTCTCCCCAAGCGTTCATCGGGTCTAGCCCAAAAGTTCCCGTATGCCCTACGGTACTTAACCCTTTTTTAAGGATATTAATAGCGGCGTTTTCATCCCTATCTAAAACACACCCACACTTACACTGATGGGTTCTAGTCGATAAAGATTTTTTAACAACTTCACCACAGTTTGAACAGTTTTGGCTTGTATAGTTCGGTGGGACAGCAATCGTTATCTTGCCGAATTTAACCCCAAAATACTCCAGCCATTCTCGAAACTGATACCAGGCCGCATCATTGATCGATTTAGCTAAACAATGATTCTTGACTAAGTTCTTAATTCTTAAATCGACCTGGGCTATCACATCTAAGAAGCGAACTACGCACCTTGCTAACTTTACAGCAAAGTCTTTACGTTGCCTACTTATTTTAAGATGAGCCTTAGCCAATCTTTGTCTAGCTTTTTGACGATTTTTACTTCCCTTTTTCTTTTTAGATAATCGTCTTTGAAGTCGTTTTAATCTTTTCTCGGACTTTTTTAAAAATTTAGGATTGTCAACTTTATTACCTTCATGATCAGTATAAAAAGAAGCTAATCCCACATCTATTCCGATACACTTACCTGATGGTTTAACATCCTCTTTTACTTCACAAGAGAGAACAAATTGACAATAATAGCCGTCAGCACGTTTAATAAGCCTAACTCGTTTAATGTCAGACTGCTGAAAGTATCCTAAGTCCCAAGTCCCTTTTAGTTTAAGTGTTCCAATCTCCTTTTTATCACTGAAATGAATGGTTTTAGGGTTAAGAAGCTTCCATCCTGTTGTTTTGTATTCAACCGAGCGGGAAAACTTTTTAAACTGAGGATAGCCTTTCTTTCCGATTACCTTCTGCTTACAGTTGTCAAAGAAACGGGAAATAGAAGACCATGCCCTTTCAGCCGATGCTTGCCTTGCTTGAGAATTTAATTGACTAGCAAATTTAAAGTCATGGGACAAAACTCGACAATAAGCTGATAGATCATACTTATTTACACCTTTGTTGTCCATCCAATACTTTAAGCATTTATTACGGATGAATTGAGCGGTGCGGATAGCATCGTCTATAGCCTGATACTGTTTTAATTTAGCCTCAACTTTAAACTCTAGGACAAACATTTACTCTAAAATTTTAAGAATAAACTTATTTTAACACATTAAATATTAAACTGACAACCCATCACCTAAAAGCCGCCCTCTGCTACGCGGGCATGGCGGGGAACCTTAAACCCAAGTTTTCGGTAAGACAGGAGACAAGGCCGGAACAGTTTGTCTTCTCTGAGGGATTCAGGTAGAAACCTCTACTCTGTCAAATTAAATCCACTCTTCTTCATCCCCTTTGTTTACCTCCCGATCTTCGTTTTCATCCTGAGCAGGGGGCGTAATAATCCGATAATTGACATCGTAAACTTGATCGGCCTTTTCCCCGCGAGTCTGTTTGGCCGTGCGGTAACTATAGGAATAAACTGAGCCAGTTTGAGAACTGTCCTGTGGAGGCTTGACAAAATTCGTTTTTTCCCCATCAGCAACCCTAGGCGGGAATTCTTCCCGATCCTGAATGGTAGTCGGTTTTTCGGGGGGTGCATCAAAATTCCAATCATCACCGCTATCTCTTTCCCAATCGTTACCCGGTGGAGACGCGGCGCGATCTTGAATATAGGTAGGTCGGGGAGATGGGGGTGGGACTTGAGGATTATTGGCTATAGGAGGGGAAGCTTTTGGGGCAGCCAAAGGACGACCAAAACTATAGAGAAATTGCAGGGTTAAACCACTGATAATTCCCGCCAGGGTGAAAAGTAACACCCAGACAGCTAGGGGCAGTTTTACCGTCATAATACCGCCAAAAAAGACCAAAGTGATCGCCCCCAGATTCTGCCAGATCAGTAATCCGCCCACAGCGATCGCAAATAAGACCATAATCCAGCCCATTTTTACCTCCCTTGATTCAGTGATCAGTAAACAGTGATCAGTAAACAGTGATCAGGTATAAAGATAAAGATAACTAACTAACTAATTACCTTAAAACTTACATCTGATAACTGATAACTGATAACTGATAACTGATAACTGATAACTGATAAC
>NZ_JADBTF010000257.1:0-6795 GCF_020246295.1 Microcystis sp. M090S1
AAGTAGGGTTTGCTGAATAATGGTAAAACCCTTTTAAAATAAGGCTTTTGACCTGTTAAAATCCGATGTTCATGCTGCGAAAATAGGATTAAGACCTTCAAAAACCTGGCATTATCCTTTTTTTAGTACATAAACTGGTACAAAAAAAGAGGGCAACAAAGCCTGAAACGACCGGCTACTGACGACCGACGACCGACTCCTAACCCCACCAACAAACTTTTTGCCGCCAACCCTAAGTAGAGCATCTTGGAGAACTAAGATTAAGAAAATGGAAATTTACCAATTTAGCCAACGCCAGACAATTATTATGGCTATTCTAGTCCTCTATCTCGGTAAGTATTTAACCAAAAATATCAAATTTCTGCAAGATTATAACATTCCTGATGCCGTTGTCGGTGGTGTCTTAGCTTCCTTATTTCTCGGTCTATTTTTTGCTGTTTTTAAATGGCAAATCGAATTTACCCTTAATGTTCGGGATGCCCTGTTAATCGTTTTTTTTACTACTATCGGGCTGTCCTCAAAACTAAAAACCCTGCTGCAAGGGGGTAAACCCTTGCTAATTTTATTAATAACCGCCGTGGTTTATCTCATTCTACAAAATTTAGCTGGGTTAGGAGTGGCAAAAGTGATGGGATTGGATTTACCCATCGGTTTGATTGCTGGTTCCGTTTCTTTGAGTGGGGGTCACGGGACTGCCATTGCTTGGGCTTCTATTTTTCGTGATAATTATGGCATCGCCAAAGCATCAGAAATTGGTGTAGCTAGTGCTACTTTTGGGCTAGTTTTAGGGGGAATTATTGGCGGACCGGTGGCTAAATGGTTAATTACTAGAAATCGACTGCGAGCCAATAATCAAGACCAAGATTTAACGGTGGGAATTAAACAAAGCCAGAGGAATGTCAATATCGATTACAATACAATGCTCCATTCAATCTTATAGCGGTAAGCGCTTGAGTGAGATACAGACCAAGCTTTGCCTAGCATGGTTTATAGCTCGTGACACTGTACCTCATACGACTGCACACCGCTATAGTGATTGGTTTAACTATCGGTTTAGGTAATCAGATTAACTACTGGGTAACTCCCCTTGGTTTAAAATTACCTGATTTTGTCACCTGTTTATTGGCAGGAATTATCCTGACTAATACCGTACCTTTGGTGTTGAAACGCTTTCCTTGGCCCGCTAATACGCCCTCTTTAGCCTTAATTTCTGATGTTAGTCTCGGTTTATTCCTATCTATGTCCTTGATGAGTTTACAATTATGGACATTGATCGATTTGGCCGGACCGATTGCTATCCTGTTATTAGTGCAGTTCTCACTCAGTATTATTTATACTGTTTTACTGGTCTTTCCCGTAATGGGAAAAAACTATCATGCTTCAGTAGTTTGCGCCGGTTATTTGGGTTTAACTCTAGGGGCAACTCCCACAGCTATCGCCAATATGACCGCGGTGACGGAACATTTTGGGGCTTCTCCCCAGGCATTTATTATTGTTCCTTTGGTGGGGGCATTTTTTATCGATTTGTCTAATGCTTTTATCATCCAGCAATTTTTGAATTTTCTGACTTAAAAATTTTTATCGATCAAGTAATTTTTGAGGAAAGTTGACTAATCTTGTCCGTCAAGATTGGTAAAAGCTTGCAGTAAAATCGGAATAATACCAAATCCGTTTTTAATAATATGATTAACTGCTAATCGAACTTTAAAAACCCAGTTATGGATTGTTTCTTGCTGCTCCGGCGCTCCCCGCTTCGGTAGGACACAAGTTCCCTTGTGTCCTTTTTCAGGCTCAAAATCAGAAATTAGGCTAATCCGACTAATTTAGCGCTGTATTCCCACATTTTTGCCCCTCTTTCATCGTCGCGAGCTTGAGGAGAAACCCTTTGAACAAAGGATTTACCCTCTTTTTTCTGACGATTGCCCCAACTCCAGTAAGCACCGGATTGACGGTATTCGGGGTCAGCAACCACCATAGCGACTCTTTCCCCGGCTAATTCTTGGGAAACATAGCCACCGGTGATATTTTTCTGGAACCAGGGGAAAAACTGCTGGAAAAAGGGGTAATGGTTGCGGAAAAGGGGTGTATCGGCCACACAACCCGGATAGAGGGAAGTAAAAGTGATTCCGGTCGATTCGTGATAGCGTTTGTGCAGTTCCCGCATGGTGAGAACATTACACACCTTACTATCTTTGTAGGCTTTGACCGATTCAAATTTTTTGCCGTCGGCCATAGTAATCGGGGTTTTGAAACCCTTGGCAAACCCGTCCAAATCGCCCAAATCGGGACGAGGAGGAATTTTACCGCCTAATTCATCGGGATTATGGGTGACAGTGCCGAGAATGACTAAACGGCGGTCGGGAGAGGGAGAATTTTTTAGATCTTCCAAGAGCAAATTCGACAACAGGAAATGACCTAAATGATTGGTGGCCATGCTCAATTCATAACCGTCGGGACTTCTTAAGGGTTCTTTGAGCAAAGGCAGATAGATAGCGGCATTGCAGACTAAAGCGGTTAGAGAGCGGCCCAAGGCCCGGAAATTTTTAACGAAGCGCCGGACGCTATCGAGGGAACCGAGGTCGATAAATTCAATACAGTAGTTATCCCGGGGAATGTTCAATTCCTTGGCAGCCTGTTCCATTTTCGGGATATCCCGACAGGCCATAACCACAAACCAACCTCTTTGAGCAAGGGATTTAGCGGCGTAGAGACCGACTCCAGAAGTTGTCCCAGTAATGATCACCGTGGGTTTTTTATCTTGTATCATTTTTTGATAGTTTTCGTTAATCGCTCTGGTCTAGGGAATATCCAAGGGATTCCGATTATAAATTTTATCTCAAATGTCGGGGTTTCATCCCGTCGCTTTTAGGGACGGGATGAAACCAAGCGCCAATATAAAACAGCACTTCGACACATTTCGACAGGCTCAATGTAAAGGCTCAACGTAAAGGCTCAGTGACACGAAGCACGATTAAAAATAAGCGTCCAGTCTCCTGACAAAATCTCGAATAACTTCTTCTTGTAAGGGTCTTGACCTACTCAGGCCAAATAGCTACCATGTAAGTAGAGCGGATAGGGTAATCAACCGCTTTAAAAACCCATGTAGTCTAACCACTACGCTATCTGCACCTTGACAATTAAAGATATGGGGTTCTACTCAATAGTTCTAGTTTCCCCCTGCTCGTGATGTAAAATCTTTACAGGAAATAGACAAAGCAGTATTTGAAGCTAACGTTTCAATTCAAGCAAACTTTGTACCCCCCCCCTGGCCCCCCCCGACGTCGGGGGGGGCCAGGGGGACTATCGTAGGGCATACGAAAAGTAACGCGCAAGCGTGAGAACCACCTCTGGGTTGGATAACGCAAGGCATCTAATTTAAGTGGACTCGTTGAACTAAGAATCCCGAAGCGCTTAGTGCGACGGGAGTGTCAAATAACTTCAAATTTTCGTGAGTGTTCACTTATCAGTGATCAGTGATCAGTTATCAGTGATCAGTTATCAGATTTAAGTTTACCGATCTCCCCACCTCCCCACTTCCCCAATTCATAATTCATAACTAACGAATGGGTTTAGCTAAATCACCGATTTTAAAACCATTACCGGTAATGATGCGACCGACGCTAGATTGACCATCAGCTTCGACAATTTCGAGAGTGCCAATCGGTTGAGTAATCTGACGGATAACCTTACCCGTTTGCGGATCCTTGACCGTTTGAGTCGTCCGTTCGATGGAAATGCGTAAACCGACACGATAGCCTTCTCCCGTACCTTTATTGAGAATTACCTGATTTCCCGCCACGGCAGCCACTAAAGCGGTGACAGTCGGGAGCGAGCGAGGTGTAGCGGCGATTTGGTCGGCTTTATCATTGAGATTATCCACCACCTGCGCCACTGCCTTATCCGTGGCAATACTGAGTAATTTCCCTTCGTTGGAGGTTTGGGAACCACCCCCAACCCCTAAAACCACGGTGGAACCATCGGATTGATTGGCAGTACCATCTCCCTGAGCGGTGGTAATAATTTCGGCCGTGGTAGTATTAATTGCCCGGACATTTAACTTGACAAAAGCATCGGTTTCTGTCTTGGCGGTGCTAAAAATAATAAACGAGCCACCAGATTGTTTTTTTTGTAAATCGAATTGGGTAATCGAACCGATAATCACCACATCTACCCCCAAAATTTGCCCGATTTGAGCGGCGGTAGCGGCATCTACCCGTCCCGAAGCCCCCAAATTCTGTTCTCTGAGGACAGCATCAATGCGACTGCGCTCAATGACTGTATAGCGACCACTTTCCACCAATTTATTGACGAGAATATCGCTGACACCACTGGCTCCACCATTGAGAAATGTTAACCACTGGGGATTACTGAGACCGCTATAATCGAAGTCTAAAACCGCTACTCGCACCTTTTCGCTTTTTTGGGCTAAGAGTAACGGTAAATTGTTAGAGATAGCTTGGGAGAAAGCCGGTGCGTTGAAGCTAAAACCCAAACTAGAAGCGACTCCCACAAGGGTAATCAAGACAGAAAAACCACGGATACTATCTCGATCGAACATGATAAGGGGTTCTCCAGTCAAATAGAATATAGATCATAATACATCTGAAAATTGCTCTAACTATCGAGAGTGATCAAGAGCGAGAATTTTGAATGGCAGTAATTAAACCTCTCACCTCCTCGGTTCCCTCGGAAGCTTCAAAGGAAGTGGGAAATTTACCCTTAGCAATCATCCGCAATCCCAAGGGGGCAATACTTAATAAACCCTGTAAATCGCGCCAATAATTGCCCACCACATAGAGGCCGAATTTGCGTTCATCAACCCATCCCCCTGCTTTGACTAATTCCACTAAAACTTTCCGGTGACGAATGGGACGACTACTATCGTCCGACTTGCGAGCTAGTATTTCCTGTTTAATTTTACCGATTTGATCCATGGGAGCCACTTCCATGGGACAAACCGCATTACAGAAATAGCAACGCGTACACCCCCAAACCCCGGCGGTGCCTTGATTATAAAGTTCTAGGCGACTTTCCTGATTACCATCGCGGGAATCTGCTAGGGTGCGCTGCGCTTTTGCTAAAGCGTGGGGACCGACAAAATCGGGATTCACTTGCTTGGCATTACATTCCGAATAACAGGCGCCGCACATAATGCAGTTACCCATCTGATTGAGATTGGCTCTTTCTTCTGGAGTTTGCAGAAATTCTCGTTCGGGAATGGTGCGTGCTTGACTACTAATATAAGGTTCAACCTTTTCTAAATCGTCCCAAAACGGTTGCATATTGACGATTAAATCCCGGATAATCGGTAAATTACCCAGAGGGGCGATCGTGATTTCGGGAATTTCTCCGACATCTTTTTGGCTACAATGGTTTAATTCACTGGCGATATTTTTTTGACAAGCCAAGGCCGAACGACCGTTAATTTTCATCGCACAGCTGCCACAAATTGTATTGCGGCAATTTTTACGAAAGGCCAAAGTTCCATCAAGTTCCCATTTGATGCGATTAAGGCAGTCGAGAATTGTATTTCCCGCCTCCACCTCTAGGGTAAAATTTTCTAGGTAAGGGGTGTCGTTGGGTCGTTGACGCAGAATTTTAAAAGAAACTTCCATACTCGGCACGGGGATGAGGGACTCCTAATACTCAGGATAATCGATGTTAACGGGCCAAAGGGGAGCTAGTAGTGGTAATTAATCCTTAAGATTTTCCCTGGTCGGTTGAGCCAAGGGGTGGGTATCTAGACCCAATCATAGATGGGCAAGTCGCTCGAAAACAGTTTAATCACCCCGGATTTACTGCTCTGGGTCATTAGTTTTTTGCCAACTCCAACCAGAAGTATAGTTTCTCAATTCCTTGCTAGGTATAGCTTGATCGGTTTTATGTCCTCACTTTCTCCTCCCTGTTTTCCTCGCACTCGACCAAAAATTGCGAGAGTCTTGACCAAAAATTTCCTCTCCCCCACAAGGTTTACACTTACTACCTAGTCTGGGGTCTTCTTAGCACGATTGTCATCACAGAACCATCAGTTTTAAAAAATTTATTATTCCCCTCTAGACATTTTTGGCAAGATTTTTGGTATGATCAATTTGTCAGTGTAAACTTAATTGACAGTCAGTCAAAAATCAAGGGACATTTAAAAGTACCATGAATGATATCTCTCCTACTCCCCTAACCGGGAAAGCTCTACTTCAAAAAGTCAAAGAGTTGGCCCACTTACCCCGTCGCGAAACGGCAAAACGTTGTGGTTACTACTCCCAAAGTAAAGATGGTCAAGTTCGGGTCAATTTAACCGACTTTTACGATGCTGTTTTGGGTGCAAAAGGGGTTCCTCTCGATCCCGAAGGCACTAAAGATGGCCGCGGCCGCGAACCCACTTTCCGGGTTAGTGTCCACAAAAATGGTCAAATCGTCATCGGTTCCACCTATACCGAACAAATGAACTTGCAGCCCGGCGATGAATTTGAAATCAAACTTGGCTACAAGCACATCCACCTCAAACAAATGGAATCAGAAGAACCAGTAGAAGCTTAAATAGGTTACGGAGTAGGGATAAGGATAAAAAAAATCGGCAGTCAAAAGGGCTAGTTTTGACAAGACCGACCAAAAAGACAATATAGATTCTTATCCCTAATTCTAACCCCTGACCGCCTCTTTCATCGGAAATTTTGGGTCTGAAACCCCGCCGTTCTAGGTTGGCTTTACGTTAGAATTAAAAGGCCAGTCTCGAAAACCAAGTGGACGGCGCAGCACCTTGAAAACTCGGCTTAGGGGGTTCCGACCAGAAAAGCTTGG
>NZ_JADBTF010000258.1:0-15945 GCF_020246295.1 Microcystis sp. M090S1
GGGTTTTACCGATTTTGAGGGGGTCAATTACCTAATTTTCAGGGAAAAAGTACCTGAATTTCCCCCTGATCACTCCCATATCTGGTACTTTTGGATTTCAAAAAAGGTTAAAAGTCTTATCCAGCAAGGTTTTTAGATTTATTCAGCCAGCCCTATCTAGTTGTCCACTTGTGGATAGCTCTGCAAGCGTTTTGGTCTTTCAACCAAGATTCGGGTATGCCCTACCCTATCCGCCTTACGGCTTCCCCACTTCCCCACTTCCCCACTTCCCCACTTCCCCACTTCCCACTCTGCCATAACTACTCCTACATACTTTGTGCTTTTTGTCAAAAAAACTTTTTCTTTGCAATAAAACTACACAAAAAAAAGATCATCGTTGTGGGTGAAATTGACTGATTTACCTGTCTTAATTGGGATTACCTTGTAGGTGTGGCAAGGGTTTCAACCATTGCTGTCCAAAAAAGCAAAGAATAACCCATTATGAAATTCAGTAAAATCGCTGTAACCATCATAACATCGTTGTTAAATAAAAATCTTTCTCAATTAATTCTTAAGAATTTGTAAATATTGCGGAATGTTAATTTAAATATTCTCAAGTTTTTGGAGTCAATAAATAATTTTTGCTTATCTTTGTCGAACATTGGGTGAGAAGTCAGTATTGAGGAGATAGGGTGATAGGGTGATAGGGTGTTGGGGTGTTGGGGTGTTAGGGTGTTAGTGGAAATTCCCCCACTTCCCCACTTCCCCACTTCCCCACTTCCCCAATGCCCAATCAAGGCTGGATTTATCGAGATAAAGTTAGCAAAAATCAGGCAGGATTAAGCTTATTAGCTTACTATACGGGCAAATATTGCCATTCTAGCCCAGAAGAATGGCTCGATCGCATTTTATCGGCAGCAATTCTAGTCAACGGTCGTCCCGCTTGCCCCGATACAGTCTTGGAAATCGGGCAGCAATTGACCTATCAGCGCCCACCTTGGACAGAACCGGATGTGCCGCTCTTTTTTGAGGTACTCTACGAGGATGCCGAGGTGTTAGTGGTGGCGAAACCTTCGGGATTACCGGTGTTAGCGGGGGGTGGATTTCTCGAACATACTCTTATCCATTTGGTACATCAGCATTATCCCGATGTCACTCCCTATCCGATTCATCGTCTTGGTCGCGGCACTTCGGGCATAGTCTTAATGGCTAAATCAAAGCCCGCTAGAGCTAAATTGAGTCAACAGATGCGGGAGGGGAAAATTACTAAAATATATCGAGCTTTAGTTGGTCAGGGCGACATACCAGATAATTTTACTATTAATCAAGCGATCGGGAAAATCGCCCATCCCATTTTAGGCCATGTTTACGGTGCGCTCACAGATGGGTTATCGGCCCGCAGTGATGGTCGAGTCTTAAAAAAACATCCCGATAGTACCCTATTAGAAGTAAGAATTTTTACGGGCAGACCCCATCAAATTCGCATTCATCTGGCCTTTTTTGGCTATCCCTTAATCGGTGATCCCTTGTATGGTCTGGGGGGATTACCGCGACCGGATGCAGTCCCGGGAGATTGTGGTTATTATCTCCATGCCAATCAAATCGTTTTTAATCATCCCAGTACAGGCAGAACAATCCCTATTTCCTGTCAGCCGCCACCAGAATTAGTGGATAGACTTCTTGCAGAAGTCAGGCAACAGGCAAAAGGCAACAGGCAACAGAAAGAAAAATAGATGCTTTCAGCATCAGGATTGATTACTTTTTGACTTTTGCAAGAGGTTTAATAGCGCAAATCTCCAAATCTAGCAATATTTAGGGTTGGCTGAATAAATCTAAAAACCTTGTTGGATAAGACTTTTAGACTTTTTTGACCTCAAAAAGTGCCAGCCGAGAGTGGTCGGGGCGAAAATTCAGGGACTTTTTCCCTGAAAATTAGGTAATTGACCGTCTGAAAATGGGTAAAACCCTACACCCTACACCCCACACCCCACACCCTGACCCCAGGAAAAACTTTTTGCCGCAGACCCTATTTAAAACCCCCCAAACCTGATCGCCAGCGATCACTAAAAGACCACTTCGGTAATCACACCCTCAATCGCCCCGAAGCGAGAGCGAGAAACTAAGACAATTCGATACAATATTGTCAACAAGCATTAAGCGATTTAAACTATCGATCGAAGGTAAAAGTCCCGAAGTTATCGAAATCTAGGGGGAGACAAAAACAAGCATGGGTAGAGTAGTAGGCATTGATCTAGGGACAACTAACTCCGTCGTCGCCGTGATGGAAGGCGGAAAGCCAGTGGTCATCGCCAACTCGGAGGGCATGAGAACCACCCCTTCTGTGGTCGGTTTTAATAAAGATGGGGAGTTAGTGGTCGGTCAAATGGCCCGGCGACAAGGGGTACTCAATCCCCAAAACACCTACTATGGAGTCAAACGCTACATAGGTCGTCGCTACTCGGAATTAAACCCCGAATCGAAGCGCGTCCCCTACACCATCCGCCGGGATGAGATGGGCAATATCAAGATTAAATGCCCCCGTCTGCAAAAAGAATTCGCCCCCGAAGAAATTTCCGCCCTAGTTTTACGCCGATTAGCCGAAGAAGCCAGCCGTTATCTGGGGGAAGAAGTTACCGGGGCCGTAATCACCGTCCCCGCCTATTTTAACGACTCCCAACGTCAAGCCACCCGGGATGCGGGCCGAATTGCGGGGTTAGAAGTGCTGCGGATTCTCAACGAACCCACCGCCGCCGCCCTGGCCTACGGTCTCGATGAACAAGAAAGCAAGAAAATCCTCGTTTTTGACCTGGGAGGCGGTACTTTTGATGTTTCTATCTTGGAAGTGGGTGACGGCGTTTTTGAGGTGAAAGCCACCAGTGGCGACACCCAATTAGGCGGAAATGATTTCGATAAAAGAATCGTCGATTGGTTAGCCAATCAATTTTTGGAACAGGAAGGCGTGGAGCTGCGCCAAGACCGGCAAGCCCTACAAAGACTCACAGAAGCGGCAGAAAAAGCCAAAATAGAACTGTCTGGGGTCAGCGTCACCGATATTAATCTGCCCTTTATCATCGCCACGGAAGACGGACCCAAACACATCGAAACTCGCCTGAGTCGGGCCCAATTTGAGGAATTATGCGGCGATTTAATCAGTCGTCTCCGTCGTCCTCTCAAACGCGCCCTTTCTGATGCCGGTTTGTCCCCCGTCCAACTAGACGAAGTGGTACTGGTGGGCGGCGGCACGCGGATGCCGGTGGTGAAGGATTTGGTGCGGAGTTTTATCGATAGGGAACCCAATCAAAATGTTAACCCTGATGAGGTTGTAGCGGTCGGGGCGGCTATTCAAGCGGGAATTTTGGGCGGCGAGGTCAAAGACGTGCTGCTCCTCGATGTTACCCCTTTATCCTTGGGTTTAGAAACCATCGGCGGTGTGATGAAAAAGTTAATCCCCCGCAATACCACTATTCCCGTCCGCAGAGCTGACCTTTTTTCCACTTCCGAAAATAATCAAACTGTGGTGGAAATCCACGTTTTGCAGGGGGAAAGGGAAATGGCCAGCGATAATAAATCCTTGGGACGTTTTAAATTAACCGGTATCCCCCCCGCACCCCGGGGTATTCCCCAAGTGCAGGTGTCCCTCGATATCGATGCTAACGGTATTCTACAAGTCACCGCTAGGGATAAAATGACCGGACGGGAGCAAAGTGTCACCATTCAAGGCGCTTCTACCCTCAGCGAAGGGGAAATTAACCGCATGATCGGCGATGCTGCCCGATTTGCCGAAGCAGATCGTACCCGTCGCGAAAAGGTCGATAAACGCAATCGCGCCCGCTCTCTGGTGGATCAAGCCCAACGACGCTTAAAAGATGTTACTCTCGATTTTGGTAATGAGTTTACCCGTTCCTATCGTCGTCAAATTGAGTCTTTGAGTACGGAAATTATCGACGCTTTGGAGAAAAATGATGACCGTCGCCTTGATCGCGCCCAGGCGGATCTACAGGATGTTATCTATGAATTAAATCGCGAGGTACGGCTACAATACGACGAGGAAGACGAGGGCTTTTTTAGTGCTATTCGCAAGACTTTTACCGGGGATAAGGAAGATGATCTTCCCTCCGAACCGCGCCGCGATCGTTATCGCCAGGATTATCGTCCCAGTACACCGGGTTATCAAAGTGATTATCGACCCAATTATTCGGCTAATCAAGATAGTTATCGCCCCCGCAATCAGGACAATTACTACAATGGCCGCGATAGCGATTGGCAAAGTCCCCCCCCTTCGGAGGAAAAAAGTTATAACAATAGTAAAAGTAACCGCAGCGGCGGCAATCGTTCCCGCAATATTCCCCCCCAAAATAACTGGGATGATGAGGATGATGATTGGTTTTAATCAGTGAGCAGTAAACAGTGAGCAGTAAACAGTAAACAGTAATCAGTAAACAGTAATCAGTAAAAAGACAGTGGGAAACTACTATTTAATACTGCTCGCTTAATACATACTGCTCACTTAGAACTCAAATCTGATAACTGATAACTGATAACTGATAACTGATAACTGATAACTGAATATATGCCACAATTAGTTAATTATTATGATGTTTTAGGAGTATCTCGCACGGCTACTGGTGACGAGATAAAAAAGGCTTTTCGACGACTGGCGCGTCAATATCATCCTGATGTTAATCCGGGGGATAAATCGGCCGAAGAAAAGTTTAAAGATATTAATGAAGCTTATGATGTTCTCTCCGATGAAGAAAAACGGGTTGAGTATAATCGTTCCTTGACAGGAAATAAACGCCGCGGGATACGTCCGGGGGAAAAAGCGAATAGTAACGGTAATGGAAAAATCCCCCGTACAGAACAGGATTTATGGAAGTTTAGAGATTTTAATAACCTTAATACTAAGCGCGCTAAAATTGCCTCCTCTCCCCGTTTAACTCGTCGAGATGTGGAAGCAAAATTAACTTTACCTTTAGAGAAAGCCTATCAAGGTGGCAGACAAAGAATTCGTCTGGAAGATGGTAGATCAATAGAGGTTGATATGCCGGCAGCCATGATCGATGGTCAGAAAATTCGTCTCAAAGGTCAGGGTATTGAAGGGGGTGATTTATATTTAAAAATAACTATCGCTAGGCATCCTTTTTTTAGGATTCAAGGTTCTGATATTGTCTGTCAAGTACCGATTACTCCTAGCGAGGCAATTGTGGGCGGTTTTGTGGAAATTCCTACCATTGACGGGTTAGTTAAAATGATGATTCCTAAGGGATTAAAAAGTGGTCAAAGATTACGTTTGGCTAACAAAGGTTATCCCACTTCCCAAGGAGAAAGGGGCGATCAATTAGTGGAAATTATATTAGTTAATCCTCCCAATCCTAGCCCTGAAGAATTAGAACTTTATCAAAAAATACGGGCGATTGAAACTTTTAACCCTCGTCAAGGTTTATAAAGATTATGCTAGGTGGGTTACGGCAAATTTGAAATTTTTTGTCAAAAACATAACTTGTTCTTGCCTAACCCACCCTACACCTAACCCTTAATTCCTGTCTTTTTATGATCAATATAATTGATACAATTAAACCTTTTTATCCTCTAGCTTTCAAGGCTATTCGGGGCAATTTAGAGGGAACACAAAAACAATTATTAAATACTCTCCAAAAAATCGATCGCTCGCGGGGGGAATTTTGGGGACAATGGTTAATCTCACAATTATCAGAATCCCTCAGTTTTAGCGATTCTCGCCTATCTCAAAGCCTCTGGGGGTTAAATTTCCCCAATCCCGTCGGATTGGCGGCAGGATTCGATAAAGACGGTTTAGGGGCAGGACTTTGGCATAGTTTCGGCTTTGGTTTTGCCGAGGTGGGTGCTGTCACCCTAGAAGGGCAACCGGGCAACCCAAAACCGAGATTATTCCGTTTACCAGAAGATTTGGCGGGATTAAACCGTATGGGGGCAAATAACCTCGGTGCGCCGGTTCTAGCGGCAACTCTCCAACAATCTTGGCAACGACAACCCCGACAGATTCCCATCGGCATTAACCTCTGTAAATCGAAAAATACGCCCCTAGAAAAGGCTCCAGAGGACTATTTAGGCAGTTTTCGCTATTTATTCCCCCATGCCGATTATTTTGTCGTTAATGTTAGTTCTCCCAATACTCCCGGTTTGCGTTCCCTGCAAAGTGGTGAACAACTCGATAAAATCCTCGACATTTTACAAACAGAAAATCAAGGCAGAAAACCCCTATTAGTGAAAATTTCTCCCGATTTAGAATGGGAAGATATCATAACAATTATTGACTTAGCTTTCTCCTATCAATTAGCTGGAATTGTCGCTACTAATACCACCACTAAACGCACGGGATTAAAAACCACAATTCTGCCTGAAACTGGTAAACCAATCACTGAAGAAGCAGGGGGAATTAGTGGGCAACCTTTGCGGGAACGTGCCACGGAAGTGATCAGTTTTATCTATCGGCAAACCCAAGGCAATTTACCGATAATTGGAGTGGGAGGCATTTTTTCTCTCGATGATGCTTGGGAAAAAATTACCGCCGGTGCGAGTTTATTACAGATTTATACCGGTTGGTTATACCAGGGTCCTTGGCTAGTATCAAATATTTTACAAGGATTAACAGAAAAATTAGAGGCTAATGGGTTGACTAATATTAATCAAGCGGTGGGAATTAATAATGGACTTCTGCCAAAAATCAAAAATATTCCCTTAGGGAAAGAGTCACAGGCCCGTATTCAGGAGTCAGAATAAGCAAAAGAAAGACATTGTTTACTAGGCTCGATGATTAAATAACAATTGTTAATAGAAAGAATCTAGGTCGTGAGCATCCAGCTTTTTTACAATTGTTTACACAAACATTAATAATTATGACAAAGCATCAGTTCTTAAAGAGTTTTTATTCTCAGGTTATCAATCCCTTAATAAAAGCGTTCTAATCTCAAGAGAGAACGTTTTGTTTCCTTGAGATTAGAGGACTAAAAAATTAATGATTGCTTCACCTTCTAACCCCAAAAATGTTCTAGCGGCAACTCTGCTAACAGTGGGAATTTCCCTAATAAACGTACCGACGGTTTTAGCGCAAGCTCATACTAATACAGGCGGACCGCAGGTGACAGGATTAAATGGTTATAAATATACGCCCCTATTTACAGTGGGTGAAACCATCAACAATTACACTCCCATCGGTATTCTGGATGGAATTGGCGTTATCGATCTAGGAAATGGGACGATTCGTGCCTTGGTCAACCACGAAGTTAGAAATAACCAAGGAGCCTCTTATACCCTGAATCCGGGTACTGCTAACCAGCTTTCCGTGAGAGGAGCAAGAATCAGTTACTTTGACATCGACACCAGTAGTCGTCAAATTATCGGTTCTGGATTAGCCTTCGATAAAATCTACGATCGCTCTTACAATCTAATCACCAGTACCAGTCAATTTGAACTCGCTCCCACCATTGGAGGTTTAGATCGTTTTTGTTCTGGTGCCGCTTTCGGTCGTTATTCCTTCGGTCAAGGGATCGGTTTTGAAGATAATATCTACTTTGCTGGAGAAGAAACCAGCAATGGGACTCAATGGGTTCTCGATCCTACCAATTTCGGTATCTGGGCTGCCCCAGAAATGGGTCGCGGTGGTTGGGAAAATTGGACAGAAATTGATACTGGTAGAAGTGATCGCATTGCGATGATCGGGGGTGATGATACCGAGTCCGCGCCTCTCTATCTCTACATTGGGGAGAAAAACGGGGTCGGAGATGGTAGTTTTCTCGATCGCAATGGTCTCAAACAGGGCAAACTGTATGTTTGGGTAGGTGATGAAGGTGTGGATCCCCGGGACTTTGCTGGTACTGGTAACACCAGCGCCGGACGTTGGGTAGAAGTGGTGAACGAGGGAAGTGGGGTTGGTTTTCTCAATGGTTTTGCCACCGATAGCAATCTTCGCGCCCAAGCGGACGCTTTAGGAGCTTTTTCCTTCTCCCGTCCGGAAGATGTTTCGATTAATCCCAGTGATGGTTCCCAAATTGTTCTTGCTTCCACCGGACGCAGTTCTTTATTCAATGGGGCCGATAGCTGGGGAACCGTTTATATCTTCGATAATAATCTGGTTTTCGATCAAAACGGCAATCTCGACACCGCTGCTTCTAGCGTCAGCGCTCGCATTCTCTACGATGGTAATGATGCGGGTGGCGGTCAATTTAGCGGTCCCGATTTTGGGGTGAGAAGTCCCGATAACCTCGATTGGTCCGATGACGGTACTATCTATATCCAAGAAGACCGTTCTTTCTCTGATTTCGGTCAAACCTCTGGAGAAGAAGCCTCGATTTGGCGACTTGATGCCACCACGGGACAAGCGACACGAGTAGGTCAGATCGATCGTAGTCCTAGTTTACCAGGTGGTCAAACCGACAGCAGCCCCAATGATTTGGGTAACTGGGAAACTTCGGGGATTTTGGATATTACTGAATTCTTTCCGGGCGCTCGACCGGGAGAAAAAATTCTAATTCTCGACGTGCAGGCCCACAGTGTGCGAAATGGCAGCATCGGCGGTCCTAATAATCTTGTCGAAGGTGGTCAATTAGGTTTATTAACTGTCCAAACCCCGGAACCGACTCTCTTTTTTGGTTTAGGTTTTTTTGGTTTATCTGCCTTGGCATTAAAACGGAAACAACGCTAAAACGATAATTTCTTGTAGTTTAGGGGACTGAAAATAATCCAGCCCCTATTTTTTATCATTTTTGGCTCTCTTGGATATTGGGTTAAAAAGGTCTAATACTAAATCCGTTGAGTATAGGCTACATATCAGGAGAGGCAATAGGCAATAGGCAAAAGGAGCAATAGATAATCAGTTTTTAATAACCAGATTTAGTATATAGCGGTTCTCGCATCTGTGCGGCACACTTAAACCTTTGCTGACTAAGCTGTTCAGGATCGGGAATGTACCTCTTGTGAATCAGAAACGCTATAATATAGGTTCATAATAACCTTATTTTTTCAAAAAGCTGTACTTTTCAACAAAATTATTATCATTCTGATAGCTTTTTAAGCATCAGAGTTAACAGCAGGAGTTTTAATATTTTTACATAAATATATTTGAAATAAATGCACCAATTCAGCAACAATATTTTTTAATCTCAACTATTTTCTAATAACAGGGATTTTTCTTGTCTGTATTTCTGCATACTTAGTAATCAGAAAATTTTCCAGAATCATGTCCAGTTTAATGATAAAATTAGCCCTTGATGGTGTTCATATCAACAATATTTGAGCATTCTAAGCTGTACTGCATTTAAACTGCGTATTAGATATTTTAGTACAAAAGCTCAAACTACTTCCCCCCGCTCCCGTGCAGTCTTAACGAGTAATTTAGATAGTCAACAGCTTATAGCGGTGTGCAGTCGTATGAGGTACAGTGTCACGAGCTATAAACCATGCTAGGCAAAGCTTGGTCTGTATCTCACTCAAGCGCTTACCGCTATAGTACCTCCAGAAGCTATAATAAGACTTAAAGCTTACTAAAGATTAACCAATTCTCTAGATACTACAACCAGAGACAAATCGATCGCCAAGTATTGAACTTTTTTAACCCAACCACAATTCTATGTCAAAAAAATCATTTTTACCCGGTTGTTTAGTCGTCTTAGGATTAACAGCAGTAACCGCAGGAGGTGTCTATCTTTATCTACGAGGACAACTACCTTGGCAAAGATTCACCCCCTTAGAATCGGCAAAAGTTATCCCAGAAACTGCTTTTGCTAGTAGTTTTGTCTCCACGGATGCAAAAGCTTGGTCAGTGTTAGCTAAATATGGTACACCAGAATCGCGAACTGCGGTTAGTCAAGGACTAGAAGAATTACAAAAAAATATCTTCACCGATAAGATTGATTATCAACGGGATATCGAACCTTGGATCGGTAGTATTAGCTTTGCTTTCCTTCCCGCAGCTACCCCCGGACAATCGAAATTATTAACGGTTATCGGTATCAAAGATAAAATTAAAGCATCGGAATTCCAGAAAAAACTAGGACAACAAGTTAATCGCAAAACTAGCACCAGTGACTACAAAGGTATTACAATTACCGCTATAGATTGGCAGGATAACACCACCATTTATACTGCTGTTGCGGGGGATTTTTTGTTGATATCCTACGATAAAAAGGTGTTAGAATCGGCGATCGATACCTACCAAGGACAGCCATCTTTTAGCAGTAAACTGGAAGTGATAAAACTGCTTTCCCAATCCCTCAACCTACCCAATACCCTAGCAACAATTTATATCGATGATTATGCCAAAATCTTGGGAGCAGATGCTAATTTATCTCCCCAAAGTCGGCAAGAATTAGCAAAAATTCAGGATATTGTCGCGGGAGTAGGTGTCACCGATACGGGATTACAATTACAAATGGTGGCTAAACTTGCCCCTGAAACTATTTCTACCCTACCTTCCCCCAGCAGAAATCAAGTTTTAAATTATTTCCCCGGAGATACCATCGCAGTCTGGAGTGGGAATAATCTTAAACAGGGATGGGAAGAAGCAGAAAAACAGTCCCAAACTAACCCAGAATTACAAGTTTTTCTGCGTCAGATCCGTGAGAATTTTCAGATGGCAACCCTTGACGCGGATAAAGAAGTTTTCAACTGGATGGATCGAGAATTTGCCTTTGGAATTATCCCCAACCAGCAAGCAGTGGGAGGGTTAGGTTTTGGGGGAATGATGATTTGGCAAACCGGCGATCAGAAAGCGGCAAAAACTACCCTCGATAGGTTAAATCAATTGGTGAAAACTGTTCCCTTTATCACCATAAAAAACAGTCAAATTTCTGGCCAAGATGTGACTGAATGGAAAGCGGAAGAACAAGCGATTTTAACCTATGCTTGGCCTAATAATGATACCCTAAAAATGACCGTCGGAATTCCCTATCAACCGCAACCGAATCAACCGATTAGCAAAAGTGAGATTTTCCAAGCATCGATCGCAAATTTGCCTAAAAATAATCTCGGTTATTTTTTCATCGATGTGGAGCAAATTATTGCTAAAGCAGGGGGAATTAATAATCTTCCTGCCAAGGAATTAACCCCGGAAACAAAGGTCTTTTTAGAATCGGTACGCGGGATCGGAATTACTGCCACTATGCCTGATAAAACCACCAGTAAAATTGATGTTTTATTTTCCCTGAAACAAACTCCCTAAAAAGTAACCGACTAGATAAAGCGATCCACAGAGAATTATCTGACTATCGGCAGATTCTTGGATGGCTTTTTTTAGTCCTAAAAATAAATCGGAACAAGTCTCTAGGTGAGATAATTCTGGACAAATTGAATCCGCTAATTCCGCTAAGGTTTCAGGATTGGCACTGCTATGATCGGGGACGGGAACTAAATATAAACTATCGCCTTTTCTTAATAAAGCTTGGAATATTTCCCGATGATCTTTGGTCGATAAAATTCCCATCACCCAGATGATTTTTGGAGCCTTTAAACTATCTACATACTGCCTTAAACCAATGGCGGCAGCGGGATTATGAGCGCCATCTATTAAAATTTCTCGCTGACACCAATTAACGGTTTGTAAACGTCCTAACCAGCGAGTTTTTGCCATTCCTTCTTGCACGACTTCATCGCTAATTTGCCAACCTTGCCGGCGTAAAATATTAACAACAGCGATCGCTATAGCGGAATTAGTTAATTGAAAATCTCCCGCTAAGGATAAAGGATATTCTAAACCTTGATATTTAGCCCGATTATCGGCAATTTTTTCGGCAGCTTCTACCCATACCGTTGGACAATTTAACAGCTTGATTCTCTCCCTAACTACCCCCTGCGCTGATTCTGGTAATTGTCCGATAACTGCGGGACAATTCGCTTTTAATATCCCCGCTTTCTCCCCGGCAATATCGGCAACCGTCGGCCCTAAATTTTGCCAATGTTCCCGACTAATAGAAGTGATGACAGTAACTAAAGGTTGAGCGCAGACATTAGTCGCATCTAATCTTCCTCCTAAACCCACTTCCATCACGGCAATATCCACCTTTTCCTGAGCAAAATATAGCCAAGCAGCGGCAGTAATTACCTCAAATTGAGTAGGACTTTCCTGCTGGGGATCGATAAGCGATTGTATATATTTAAGCAGGTTTTCTAAAGTCGCGGTTTCAATATTTTCGCCATTAATAGAGATTCTTTCTGTCCAAGCAATTAAATGGGGAGAAATATAACGTCCGACTTTGTAACCGGCGGTACTGAGAATAGAGGATAGATAGGCACAAACCGAACCTTTGCCATTAGTTCCCGTGACATGAATAATCGGAATTTTATCTTGGGGATTGCCTAAAATCTCCAGCAGATTTTTTATTCTTTCTAAACCGAGATTGACACCAAAACGCTGAAAAGATTGCAGTAAAGAATCGATAGTCATGGTTAGCAAACTATAAATAGGGTTTGCGGCAAAAAGTTTTTCGGTTGGGGTAGGGTGTGGGGTGTGGGGTGTGGGGTGTAGGGTTTTACCGATTTTGATCTGCTCAATTACCTAATTTTCAGGGAAAAAGTCCCGGAATTTTCCCCCTGATCACTCCCAGACGAGGGACTTTTGGATTTCAAAAAGGTCTAAAAGTTTTATCCAACAAGGTTTTTAGATTTATTCAGCAGACCCTAAATAAAAGAATCCGGCTAGGATCGATACTCCTACCGGCACGGATGAGCCTTTCTGTGGGTAGTAATGTCTAAAGTTTGACTAAAATGCTCGGTTCTTTTTGGATCGGTAAAACATCAAGAGAGTCAATATTAGCGCAGTATTTTAAATCTTCTTGACAGTGGAGACGCAAGAGGCGCTGACCATGACTACAACTGTGGAACATTCCTAAAAGATCATTTTGCCATTGACGATAAAGAGCGATCGAGGCGATAACCTCATCATTCCCGATCGCCATTTGCCCCGATTGTTCTTGTAGCGCATCGGCGATCGCTCCAGCACAGGCCGTATCTTCCAGAGAATAACCCCCTTCCCAACCAGAGCCAACAATCCAGACGGTATCGGGCTGCTTATCCAATAAGTAATTAACGGCAGCTTGCCGATTGATCATAGCCGCAGTGATCACGATTGGGGATTCTTCCACTCTTTGCAGAGCGCGAGTGCCGTTAGTGGTACTGATAAACAGACGACGACCTTTCATTAAATCAGGGGTACAATCGAGGGGAGAATTGCCCAGATCGCAGCCTTCTACTTTCGCACCGCCTCTTTCTCCTGCCCGGAGACGTTTTTCCGGTTGCCAGGTATCACTCACCTGCATCAGGGTTTTCAGATCGCTGAAGGTTTGCACTGCTTCTGCACCGGCATTGAGGGCAGTGGCGATCGTGGTTGTCGCTCTTAAAACATCGATAACGACGGCGCAATCGGGTAGAGTATGGACGGGGGTAAGTTCGGGAGTATGATAAATGAAAACCTGCACGAGTTATACCAAGTAAAAAGTAAAAGGGGAAATAAGCTCAACATACCGCCGCTCGGCGTCGCGCTGGCAGAAGAAAGACAAGGCCGATTTTATCACAAATGTCGGGGTGAAGACCGTTCGGCGGCAGGGTAAGCTCACCGTCGAAGTCTTCGCCGAACGTCCGAACGTCAAAATAGCCCTTAAAGTTTTGCCCGATAAGCATTTCACGACTCCATAAGCAAAAATTATCACACAAAGTCGAGAAGAGCCAATTACTCGTTCAAATGGGTCGATTTCGTAACTATTTTGATTGACTGGTATCACTTGAAATGCCCACGCGGATCACAAAATTGGCCAATTGTCAATAGGGTTTGAGATGCTCTCAGCCTGTCGCTCGTCATGACTAAATGTTATAATTAACAATTATTATGCCTGCTAACTTCAAGATTCATGTCTGCTAAAGATCGTTTTCATGGTGCAGTGAGAAAAGGATTAGAAAAAGAGGGTTGGATCATTACAGATGACCCTTTAAGGATTGAAGTGGGTGATGTAGAAATGTATGTCGATTTAGGAGCAGAGCAACTGATAGCCGCAGAAAAAGACAATGAAAAGATAGCCGTTGAAATTAAAAGTTTTATCGGTAAATCCAGCATTTCAGAATTTCATACTGCCATTGGACAATTCTTTAATTATCGTGTTGCTTTAGAAGAAAAAGAACCTAAAAGACAGTTATATTTAGCTGTTCCCTTAGATATTTATTATAGTTTTTTTGAATTGCGATTTATTCAAACTGTCGTTAAACGATTTCAAATTTACCTGATTATTTATGATCCGATTGGGGAGGTAATTGTCGAATGGAAAAATTAGCACAATATCGTCACTATGTCAAGCAAGTCATTACTGAATATTCTCAGATAGGTTCATCTAAAGATCCGATTGAACAACAATTGATTTTTGATACAGTTGGCGATCACTATCAATTGATGTATGTTGGCTGGAAAAATAGACGAAGATATCATGGTTGTGTTTTGCATCTCGATATTAAAAAGGGTAAAATCTGGATACAACATGATGGCACTGAGGTAGGAATTGCCAATGAATTAGTTAATTTAGGTGTTCCTAAAGAAGATATTGTTTTAGCCTTTCATGAACCCCTAGTCAGAGAATATACAGGGTTTGCGGTGGGTTAATCTTAATCCGAGAAAGTTGACAACATTATTGTCATAAGTAGGTAGGCGTTAAAAATTATCAGACACCCCCCTTATCAAGGGGGATCCCCCCGCCTATCGGCACCCCCCTTATCAAGGGGGGCAGGGGGGATCGAACCTAAAATCCATTTTTAATTTAATTATAACCAGCTACTTAAAATAGGTTCAACAGGAGAAAAATTTAGAAAGATTATCGAAAACAATTGACAAAAATCTCAGCAATGTCTGTCCGACGGCAATTGTTGAAACCACGGAAGTTAGCACTAACAATTAGTCAAAGCGCAAAATTCGCCTAACCTAATCATAGCTTAGGCGACAAACAGGATCAGCAAGAGACTTCGATTTTTTGACCTTGCTGATCTCTGTATTTCTTTGTTAACAAAACTTAACAATTATCGCCAAAATTTTGCTTGCTTTTATCGGGAGATTTTGGGATAATATTTTTAAAGGATTTTATTCATAATAGAAATCCTTGCGTCTAAAAAATTTTTGCACAGATTCCCATTATAAGAAAAGCATAGCGCAAGTCGCCGGCAAAGTCAAGTCCTTTCCCATTAATTATGGGTGGGAATTTCCCGGAATCAAAAAAGGGGGTTAGTGGAGGACAGGTGTTGGGGAGATTTTTGCTGTGTTCGGTGAACAGTTATCAGGTAGAACTGGGGAACCAGATACAAAACTTAACAATTATCGGCAAAATTTTGCTTGCTTTTCTCGGCAGATTTTGGGATAATATTTTTAAAAGATTTTATTCATAATGGAAATCTGTGTGTCTAAAAAAATTTTGCAAAGATTCCCATTATAAGAAAAGCATAGCGCAAGTCGCCGGCAAAGTCAAGTCCTTTCCCATTACTTATGGGTTGGCTGAAAAAGTAGGAGCGATCGCCGGTTAAGATACAAGGTTTTTGAGCCACCAGCTTGAAAATCTTGCAGCTGCTTGGTCAAACAGGCTGCCAAACCCCTTATCTCGTCTATATTTCACATTTATTCAGCCAACCCTACCTAAATCTCTGCTGAAGGTGGAGATCAAAGGCTGTTTTAAACTAATACTTTACTGCGATCGTTAGAATTATCCCCAAAAATTGCCCCTCGTCGAATTAAATCCCGTTTTTGTTCACGGGTGATCCCTGTTGCACCGGTAAAGATAGCGTTTTCGACTTCCGCCCCACTCAGGATAGCCCCACTCAGGTCAGCCTCAATAGATCTCTTGCATAAGTCTAGACAAAATAGGATAAAATAGTCCAAGAGTTAAGATTGAAAGATGAATTACGAACAAGTAAAAACTTTAAAGCCAACAGAGTTCAAACGCTTGTGTGGCGTGTATCCAGATACATTTA
>NZ_JADBTF010000259.1:0-5216 GCF_020246295.1 Microcystis sp. M090S1
AAATGTACCCAGTAGCCTCTTTTAAATTTTTTCTGAGAAGCTCCATGCAGTAAGGGTTTTGTTGATTTTTTAGTATTTCTGTATGGGGGAAGTCCAGTTATAACTACTTACTTAACTGTTCACTGATAACTGAAAAAAATGACAAACTATCGCAATCCTGCCCCCACTGTTGATATTATCATCGAACTGATCGACTCGCCCCACCGTCCGATCCTGCTGATTGAGAGAAAAAATCCGCCCTTTGGCTGGGCAATTCCGGGGGGATTCGTGGACTACGGTGAATCAGTGGAAACGGCGGCCATTCGGGAAGCTTACGAGGAAATCAGTTTGCAGGTGCAGTTAATCGAGCAATTTCACGTCTATTCCGATCCTAACCGCGATCCGCGTCAACACACCATTAGTATCGTTTTTATCGCCACGGCAAAAGGCCAACCGATCGCTGCCGATGATGCCAAAAAAGTCGGGATTTTTCATCTCTGGGAATTCCCCCAACCTTTATGCTTTGATCACGATCGCATTCTCAATGATTATCGTCGTTATCGGGATTATAAAATTCGTCCCACACATTAGACCCCAAACTAGCCATAAAAGCAATCCTTGCCAAAAACGTCCCCGAAAAACCTTAAAAAATTAGACACTTCTGAGGGCGACAATCGGTTCCAATTTAGAGGCACGATAGGCGGGAAAAACGCCAAAAAAGAGACCAATACCCGTGGAAACGCTCAAAGACAGGGCGACGGCGGTGGCGGAAACAGTGGCGGCCAGGGGAGAGAAACTGGAGACTAGAACGATCGCTCCTGCACCGACGAGAATACCAAGCGCACCGCCGGCGATGGAAACGAGAGTTGATTCAATCAGAAATTGTAAGAGAATATCCTGTTCTCTGGCTCCGATCGCTTTTCTTAGTCCGATTTCCCCGGTTCTTTCCGAAACCGAAACGAGCATAATATTCATTACCCCGATACCACCGACAATCAGGGAAATACCGGCGATTAAAGCCAAAAGTAGGGTGAGACCCTGGGTAATCGTGCCGAAGATTTCGATCATCTGTTTAGCAGTTTCGACGCGAAAATCATCCTCAGCGACGATTTTATGGCGTAAACGCAGGAGATTCTGGATTTGGAACTTAGCGGCGCGGATTTCCTCCCCCGATCGCGCGGTGAGACTAATCCAACTCAACTCGACACCGTAGGGTCCGGTTTTGCCCACCAGTTGCGAGTTCATGGTGCTAAGGGGAATAATCAGCATTTCATCCTGATTATTGCCAAAAAAGGAGCCTTTCGCCTCTAAAATCCCGATCACCTCAAAACTGAGATTTTTGATCCGCAGCTGTTGACCAAGGGGATTTTGGGTGGGGAAAAGTTGCGCCGCCACTTCAGTGCCGATCACTGTTACCCGTTTGTTGCGGGCTAGATCGATATTATTGATAAAACGACCTTTTTCTAGGGTAAAATTGCGGACAGAAGCGTATTCTGGGGTGCTTCCCGTGACTAGAGCCGTCATGTTGCGATTACGATGGGAAATCAGGAAACGAGCGTTTATTTCCGGGGCGACTTCAGCGACGGTGGGAACCTGTTCGGCGATCGCCTGAGCATCGGCTAAAACCAAGGTTTTCGGTAAATTAACGGTGGTATTGCGTGCTTGTCGCGACCCCGGCACCACAAAAATGGTATTGGGTCCCAAGTTAGCAAACTGGTCATTGGCTAAGGTTTGCGCCCCTTGGCCAATACCGATCATGGCCACTACTGAAGCGTTACCGATGATAATCCCTAGCATAGTCAGGCCGCTACGCACTTTATTGGCCGCTAGGGTGGAGACGGCCATTTTTAAACTTTCGATGATAAACATATCAGTTATCAGTTATCAGTGATCAGTTATCGGTTAGATAGTTGTAGGGTTTTGGGGTTTTGGGGTATTAGTTGAATTCCCCCATTTCCCCATTCCCCCATTCCCCCATTCCCCCATTTCCCGAATCCTGCCCGATCAGAAAAAAGACAATTTGGAGATATTTGTTAAGAAAAATTATTGAGATTTTTTATTAGTTTTCGAGGTATCTTCGGCCCCTTCGGGGAGATCGATAAAGACCTTTTCTCCGGCTTCCAAACCTGATAAAATTTGGGTTTTATCGTCTAAGACCAAACCGATCGAAACGGGTTGAAAACTGGGTTTATTTTCGGCATCGGCAACTAAAACCCCTGACTTGCCTTCCCGGGTGACAATGGCGACAGTCGGCACGACGAGGGCATTATCTAACTGCTGGCCGACAAAAGTTACATCCACATTCATTTTCGATTTGAGTTGGTCCCGTCCCGTCACCAAACCGATTCTCACTTCAAAAGAAGTAACATTATCCTCGATAATTGCTTCAGGAGCCACGAGAATAACTCGACCTTCAAAGACTTCTTCAGGGAAAGCATCGGCGACAATTCGCACTGGTTGGCCGCGCTGCAATAAACCCACATCTACTTCCGGCACTTTAGCAATCACTTCCAATCCCGATGCCAGGGCGATAATCGAGGTGGAAGTGGCGGAAGCGGTACTGGAGGCCGAAGTGGTGGGAGTGACAAAAGAACCCTCGGTGGCGTATTTTTGGGTGATGATGCCATCAAAGGGAGCAGTAATGACTGTATCGCGGTATTGAATCTTGATTTGCTCTAAATCGGCCCTGGCGGCCGCTACAGATGATTCTAGTCGAGCAAGCTCGGTTTCTTGGGTTTTTTGGCGTTGTTCGAGGGCAAATTTCGCTTCTGCGATCGCTGCCGCTGCTCGGATCATTTCCTGCTCAATTCCGGCCACTTCTGGGGAAGCGGTTTTATCTGCTTGTTCCAAACGGCGGATCGATTCGTCTAAATTGGCTTTAGCGTTGAGATATTCATTGAGGACGGCATCAAATTGGTCTTGAGCGATCGCTCCTTCCTGGACTAAATTTTCATTGCGTTTAACCCGATTTTCTGCTAGTCGAAAACGGGATTGGGCTGCTTGTACCTGAGCTTGCAGTTGGTCTAAATCTTTCGGAATTCTTTCTTTGGCCTGAGCTAAACGGGCTTCTAATTGCTTATAACTGGCCTGGGCCTGATAAAATCGGGCTTGTAATTGCCGGATATCTTCGGGAATACTGCGTTTAGCCTGTTCCAGATTGGCTAGAGCTTCCCGTAGATGCGCTTCTGACTGCATTCCCCGGGCATACACCTCTAAATTATCCATGACGGCGAGGGTTTGTCCCTTTTTAACAATCATGCCCTGATCCACCAATAATCGCACTAATCGCCCGGGGTTTTTCGGGCTAATGTTGACACTTTGGATCGGTTCCACCCTACCACTAGCTTTAATTTCCACAGCGAGGGTTTCCCGTCGAGCAGGAACGGTCATTTTCGCCAATTCTAGGCTAGGAGGAGGTGTTTGCAGCAAGCGATAAGAAACCACTCCCACCGCCAGAAAACCACTAGCCATGAGTCCGAATATCCAAAATAGGGGGCGATTTGATTTTCCCAACACGGTTATTGCCATCGATCAGCCAAAAGTTAATTGGTTATATACTAACGTCTCTAGAGTTGCCTTTGTTGTTTCTTTAGCCAACAACTCCCAAGCGAGATAGACTGATTAAAAAAGGCCTATCGCGGGGGTAAACTGTGCCAAAACTTCAATTAATCATTTCTTTGCTCATTTTTTTCGTCGCTGGCAGCCCGCTGGCTTTTTCCCAAGCGCTACTCCCCTACGCCATCGAACCGGAGTTAGAACAGATGGAACAAGCGGGAATTGAAATGGCCGAAGATGCCATCCAATTAGCTCGTTTTCGCCGTACCGATGCGGCCCTCGGACGGGCTAAGTTAGCGGTGCAGTTAGCCCCCCATCTCTATCAAACTTGGTTTATTCTCGGTAGTTTATATCTGCAAGACGATCAGGTGCAACTCGGTATCGAGGCATTAAATCAATCTTTGGCTCTTGCTCCCGCCGATGCCCACGCTAATATTAAATTTTCCCTCGGTAGTGCCTATTTTCAGAATCAAGATTACAAGTCTGCTATTGCCCAGATTGAAGCGGGTTTGCAAATGAAACCCGATATCTCCCCCGCTCTTTTTGATCTCGGTAATTCCTATCTCAAGTTAGACCAATATCCTGCGGCGATTGCAGCTTACGAAAAAGCTGTTAGTCAAGATAAAAATTTTTGGCCCGCTATTAATAATATTGGTTTAGTTAAATACGAACAGGGTGATAAGGAAGCAGCCCTTAAAGATTGGCGCGCCGCTTTGAAAATTGATCCTAAACAGCCGGAACCTCAGTTAGCTATTGCGGTGGCTATTTATAGTCAAGGAAAAACTGAGGAGGGCATCAAATTAGCTCAGGCCGCTCTCACTAGCGATAGTCGTTATGTCAGTCTGGAATTTTTAGGGGAAAATCTCTGGGGTCAACGTCTTCTGCAAGACACGGAGAAAATGTTTAATAATCCCAAAATGAAAGATTTTATCGCTCGTTTACCACAACCAACCCCCGAAGTGGAGGAAGAAAATTAAGCTGATAGCAGCAAGCATTAAGATAACCCCTTAGTTAATTTGCTAGGAATTCTTGAGGCTTGCTCTAGCTAATTAGGGCTGGCTGAATATCGGTAGCAGCTTTGCTAAAAAATGGTTTTGGGACTTTATTAGCAAAACAACAAACTTTTTGCCGCAAACCCCACATACAGTACAATTATTATAGTTAAGGGTTTGAAAGGCCTAGGATGATGGCAAAGCAATCAAGGGACATTGCGGTGACAGAACATGATAATAAGTATCCTGAATGTCTGCACCTAGAGATTTCGGAAGAACTGGTTACGTCTGAGTCGAAGGGACTTTTTTCGCTTTTGAAAAAGTCTGATCCAGAGGCGTTTGCCCTATCGGTGCGGATTATTTTTAATGAGCAGTGGCTTGATTTTCGCTTTGGACGGGTTAAGTTTGGTTTGCGGGGGGGAGAGTTGCGCTTAAAACTGGAGAATGGCCAAATGCCTTCTGAGTTGAGAAATGAAGCGTTGAAAAAGATTTTAGCAAGGGAGTTGGAGATTGAACGTCAGTTAGGAGGAGAACAGGAAAGCAAGTCTCAACTAGTGGGACTTAAACGCTCAACAAGAGTATAATAGAGTATAATCGTTAAAGAGTAAGCACTTTACGTTGAAAAATCGGCGATGAAAGAGACAACCCCAGCCGCGATGCCCCCATGCTTTGACCGATGGTGTCGGCGGT
>NZ_JADBTF010000026.1:0-4427 GCF_020246295.1 Microcystis sp. M090S1
AATTTACGCTTGGGGAGTAGTCCCTAAGAGTGCTTGCCTTGTAGGTGTAGTCGGACTAGACATGAAGCTGTAAGACCAAAATTAGCTTTGCTAGTAGAGGCAGGATTCAGCCCAAGAATCTCCGCACTTTTAGGGCGGAGATTGTCAAGAGACCCAGGTACGTTCTCAAGTCGAGCAAGGTAATCATGGCAAGATTGTGGCAATCGCTCTCGAAACTGGAGACTTTGAAATTGACGCGAGTGAAATAGCCGCTTGTGATCGCCTTGAAGCTCGTCGCCCAGATGCCCAAATCTGGATGGTTCCTATTGGTTCTCGTCAAGTTCGTCGATTTGGCGGACGCACGAAAAGAGCCGTTTGAGACCTCTTTGACCCCATCTTGCTCCCAAAAATGAGCGAAGGATGAGTCCCATTAGAGGAAACTTTGCCCTTGTCAGTGCGTCTTTAGCCTCTAAGCAAACAAGTGTCACGCTTGCGATAGAATAGATCGGACTTAGCCTAAATGGGGTCAGGGAAAGAATGTGCGGAATTGTTGGCTATATCGGAACCCAAACAGCGATCGATATTCTCCTAGCTGGTTTGGAACGTTTAGAATATCGGGGTTATGATTCGGCAGGAATTGCCACAATTCTCGAAGGTGAATTACATCGAGTCCGCGCCCAGGGAAAACTCTACAATCTGCGGGAAAAATTAGAACAGGAAGTTAATCCCTCCCAAATTGGCATCGGTCACACCCGTTGGGCAACCCACGGCAAACCCGTAGAAAGTAATGCCCATCCCCACACCGATAATAGTCAACGGGTGGCAGTGGTACAGAATGGCATTGTCGAAAATTTTCAGGTATTAAGAACAGAATTAAAGGAGAAAGGCTGTATATTTGACTCGGAAACCGACACAGAAGTTATTCCCCATCTAATCGCCAGTTATCTACCCAAACCTACCGATGAAGAATACTTGGGGGTGAGTCCTTTCCTCAAGGCAGTTTTAAGGGCAATTGAACGTTTAGAGGGTGCTTTTGCCCTAGGGGTGATTAGTCCCGATTATCCCGATGAATTGATTGTCGTGCGGCAACACGCCCCTTTAATCATCGGTTTTGGTCAGGGGGAGTTTTTCTGTGCCTCCGATGTCAGTGCTTTGGTTCCCCATACCCGGGCAGTGCTGTCCCTGGATAATGGCGAAATCGCTCGGTTAACACCCTTGGGAGTAGAAATTTATAATTTTGAGGGCAAAAGAGTCCGTAAAAGCCCCAGAGTCCTCGATTGGAGTCCGACGACCGTAGAAAAACAGGGTTATCGTCACTTCATGCTCAAGGAAATCTACGAACAACCCGGAGTGGTGCGCGACTGTTTAGGGACCTATCTGCATCCCCATTGGACAGCACAAAATGAGGATAATGTCAACCCGATAAATATTAATTTTTCTGAAGAAATTTACGATAATTTAGAACATATTCAGATTTTAGCCTGTGGAACCAGTTGGCACTCTAGTTTAGTCGGTAAATACTTGATCGAGCAGTTGGCAGGTATTCCCACAAGGGTACAGTACGCCTCGGAATTTCGCTATGCACCCACGCCCCTGATGCCCAATACTTTAACTATCGGGGTGACGCAATCGGGGGAAACAGCCGACACTTTAGCGGCTTTGGAAACGGAAAAACAGCGTCGTTTAGGATTAGAAAAAAAATATCAGGCCCGGATTATCGGTATTACTAATCGCCCCGAAAGTACCCTAGCACAAATGGTCGATCAGATTATTAATACCCAAGCGGGGATCGAGATCGGGGTGGCGGCAACTAAGAGTTTTACGGCACAATTATTGGGTTTTTATCTCTTAGCTTTGGATTTATCCTATCGTCGTCAAACTTTGTCTTTAGAGAGAATCGAGGAAATTATTAATGGAATGCGATCGCTGCCAAGATCGATCGAAACTGTCTTAGAAACACAGGAAAAAGCGATCGAAGAATTAGCCCATGAATTTAATGACACCCAAGACTTTATTTTCTTGGGACGGGGGATTAATTTCCCCATTGCCTTAGAAGGGGCCTTAAAACTCAAAGAAATCAGTTATATTCATGCGGAAGGCTATCCAGCCGGAGAAATGAAACACGGACCAATCGCGCTTTTAGATGCAAAAGTTCCCGTAGTAGCGATTGCTATGCCGGGGATAGTTTATGATAAGGTTCTCTCCAATGCACAGGAAGCAAAGGCAAGGGATGCGCGATTATTGGGAGTAGTTGCTGACAGCGATACGGAAGCGCCAAAAGTCTTTAATGATTTGTTGTATGTGCCGGAAATTGAAGAACTATTATCGCCAATTCTAACAGTAATTCCCCTACAATTGCTCTCCTATCATATCGCAGCCCGTCGCGGTTTAGACGTGGATCAGCCGCGCAATTTAGCCAAAAGTGTCACAGTGGAGTAAAGTTCATCAGGTTGAAAGTGTGGTTCACAGGTCTATCTAAATTGGAGCAAGAGGACTCCCTTTACACCGCGAAGCGGTTGATGGCGAGAGTGTCATCCCTTCGGTAAAACCGAGGGTCTTCCCCTGACATTTATGATAAAATCAAGAGGCCGACTGACATCTGAGAAGCGATAGCAACCATGACGGGTGTGGACTTACAGCAATTATTACTAGAAAAATGGGGTCGTTCCTACGATATCCAGCTGCGACGCATCAAAGATAAGGTTCATGTCCAGGTAATGTGGAAATATCTCGAACAAGCTTCTTTTCCCCTCTCCGAGTCCGAATATCTGGAACATCTCAATGCGATCGCTAATTATCTCCACGAATGGGGTGGTTTTAGTCAATTTCAAGCTTTTATCCGCGAAACCCGCGAGCGTCCCCGTCTTGGTAAAGCGGTTAGTCTGGCCTTAGATTTAGGTGAAAGGGCCTCGGAATGGCTGATCAGTGATCAGTGATCAATTATCAGTGACCAGTGGGATTGTTAACTGAACAGTATACTGCATTTAAATTGCGTCCCCACTCCCCCACTTCCCACTCCCCCATCCCCTTCTCTAGACACAAAAAAGGCGTTAAGTTTAACCTCAACGCTTGCCTTTGATTTAATGACAGTGACTAGCTCTTGCGACGAGCG
The DNA here is from genome assembly GCF_020246295.1 of Microcystis sp. M090S1. Taxonomy (NCBI): domain Bacteria; kingdom Bacillati; phylum Cyanobacteriota; class Cyanophyceae; order Chroococcales; family Microcystaceae; genus Microcystis; species Microcystis sp. M090S1. Next base: position 3,092 of record NZ_JADBTF010000026.1, read on the forward strand.
AAAGCACCAACACCAGCAACGGCTAAGATACCCAGGATAGCAGAGGGTTCGGGGATGTCAATTGATTTTGTTGTTTGTGTGAAGTCGTTGGTGATACTGTTAAGGGAACCGGTGGGAGAATCGACCCGGTAAGTGTCTCTGACGAAGAGTTTCGTGATACCGGACGGAACTGGAACCATGGCACCAGAAGCACCCAACGCGGTCGTAGCCGTCGAAGTTCCGATTAACGCCGACCCATTGATACTATCTGACCAAACCATCTTCTCCGTAAAGATACCCGAGTTACCTGCGCCAGTTGCATCATAACCAATACTGAAATCTTTGAACATCTTCGCCGGATCAAGGATCTCGACCGTGTAATCTATGACGAAAGTACCTCCGGCTTGGGTCAGAGCGGGACTTGGTCTGTAGTTGAAGGTGTGTCTGTCTATAGTCGGTGACAAGATTTGATCTATGAGAAGAACCCCGCTAGTTATAGGCCCAGACGTTGGACTGGAGGCGAGGAATGTGAAAAGCTTGTCTCCCACTAGGCAAGGCTGAGAGATGAAACCAGAAAACAGTTGTCCCAATGGTAGAGGACACAGCGCCTGCGCTTGGACGGGGGCAGTACCAGCAAAGCTGAGAGCGGCAACGCTGCCAGCGATAGCAAGAGCGCCAGTGGTTAGTCGTCTAGAGATGTTTGTGATCATTTTAAGTGGTTTGTTACTTTTTATTAGGGCAAAGTACGTAGACTACGCACTCTAGTATAGTTATAACCTTGCACAGATGAAATGTCAAGTTAATGGAATGAAAAGAAAGTGAGATGCTCCCCAGTGCGTTAGCGTAACTCACCAAAAACCTTTCTTTGTGGTGCGTTACGGCAATATTCAGAGCTTGATTTTTGCCCTAAAAACAAGGGATTGCCTAACGCACCCTACCCAACTACTAGAAGCATAACGCAATCGCAACAATGCAATCTACTTCGGTTATCGTACAGCCCTTATCTAAAGACTTGTGTGATTTGAAGCGGTCAAGGAAGTATTTATGGTCACAGGTAAGCTAAAACGCTGATCATTAGACCTCGACCTAATATTATGTCAAGACTAAAAGTTTTTCTAGTTAGGGTTTGCGGCAAAAAGTTTTTCCTGGGGGCAGGGTGTGGGGTGTTAGGGTGTTAGGGTTTTAGGGTTTTAGGGTTTTAGTTGAAATTCCCCATTCCCCCATTTCCCCATTTCCCCACTTCCCTACTTCCCCACTTCCCCATACCTTTGAAAGAGGATTTAGTATTACTGGTGACAGCAGCTACCCAATTTTTTTTGGTAAGTACCTAAGCAAAATTAATTACACATCTAAGCCA
>NZ_JADBTF010000260.1:0-12837 GCF_020246295.1 Microcystis sp. M090S1
AACCATTGCTGCCCAAAAAAGCACAGAATAACCCATTATGAAATTCAGTAAAATCGCTGTAACCATTGTAACATCGTTGTTAAATAAAAATCTTTCTCAATTAATTCTTAAGAATTTGTAAATATTGCGGAATGTTAATTTAAATATTCTCAAGTTTTTGCAGTCAATCAATAAATTTTACTTATCTTTGTCCCACGTTGGGTTAGAAGTCAGGAGTCAAGAGATAGGAGTCAAGAGTCAGGAGTCAGGAGTCAGGAGATTATTTTTATTTATTCTTCCCACACCCTACACCCCACACCCCACACCCCACACCCCACTGAAAAAGCTCCAGCCATTGATCGCCCGGATAGATGGTCGGGGATTTGGGTTAGGGTAGTAAAAGATACAGATTACTCACCCTTCCAGACCAAAAATTATGACGAACACCAGTAACCCGCTGCTTGCCGGTCAAGGATTACCGGCTTTTGACCAAATCCAACCCGGCCTGATTGTCCCTGGGATGACGCAACTTTTACAGGAACTGGCCAGAGAATTAACCGATCTAGAAGCGCAGATTATCCCCACCTGGGAAAAATTGGTCGAACCCCTCACCCGGATCGAAGAACGTTTAAGCTGGAGTTGGGGGATTATCGGTCATCTGATGGGGGTAAAAAATAGCCCGGAATTGCGTCAAGCTTACGAAACCGTACAACCACAGGTAGTCGAGTTTATTAGCCGTTTAAGCCAAAGTAAACCCATTTATGAGGCATTCTCGTCCCTGCGTCAAGGGGAAAGCTGGGGGCAATTAGACGAGGCACAACAGCGCATTGTCGAAGCTTCCCTGCGGGATGCTCAATTGGCCGGGGTGGGATTGGTAGGGGAGAAAAAAGACAGATTTAACGCGATTCAACTGGAATTAGCGGAAATCACCACGAAATTTTCTAATAACATCCTCGATGCCACCAAAGCTTTCCAACTAAAACTAACAACCCCAGAAGATAGCGCCGGTTTACCCCCTAGTCTCCTCAGTTTAGCCGCCCAAACCGCCCGCACCCAAGGAGAAACTAACGCCAGCAACGAAACCGGCCCCTGGGTGATTACCCTCGATTTTCCCAGTTATTTCCCCTTTATGAAGTACAGCGATGATCGGGAATTGCGGGAAAAACTCTATAAAGCCTACGTTAGTCGGGCCGATCTGGGAGAATTGGATAATAATCCCTTAATCGATCGCATTTTGCAACTTCGTCAGGAACAGGCCCATCTTTTAGGTTATAGTACCTACGCCGAGGTCAGTCTTGCCAGGAAAATGGCCAATTCTGTGGATGAAATCGAGAAATTGCTTGACAATTTACGCCAAGTAAGCTATGAAGCGGCAAAACAGGATTTAGAGGCCCTAAAAACTTTTGCCGGAACCGACGATCTCAAGCATTGGGATATAGCCTATTGGTCAGAAAAACAGCGTCAGGCCAAGTTTAACTTTAGTGCCGAGGAATTACGCCCCTATTTCCCCCTACCACGGGTTTTAGAAGGCATATTTAGCCTCGCTAAACGGATTTTTGGGGTAGAAATTATCGCCGCCGACGGTAAAGCACCTATCTGGCATCCCGATGTGCGTTATTTCCAGATTAACGACGAAAAGGGCGAAAAAATCGCCTATTTCTACCTCGATGCCTACAGTCGTCCCGCCGAAAAACGCGGCGGTGCTTGGATGGATGTCTGTATCGGTCGCGCCAAAACCGGTGCCGAGGTGCGTTTACCTGTGGCTTATTTAATCTGCAATCAAACGCCTCCAGTGGACGGAAACCCCAGTTTAATGACCTTTGAGGAGGTAACTACCCTATTTCACGAATTTGGCCACGGTTTACAGCATATGTTAACCACTGTGGATTATTCTGGCGCGGCGGGTATTAATAACGTTGAGTGGGATGCGGTGGAATTGCCCAGTCAATTTATGGAAAATTGGTGTTATGATCGCCCTACTTTAATGAGTATGGCCAAACACTACGAAACCGGCGCAACTCTCCCCGAACATTACTATCAAAAACTGCTTCTAGCTAAGAATTATATGAGCGGTTCGGCTATGCTGCGTCAGTTACATTTGTCTTTAGTAGATTTGGAATTACACCATCGTTATCAACCCAATGGCGGCGAAACTCCTAAACAAGTCAGACAGCGTTTAGCGGCAACGACGACGATAATTCCTCCCCTGCCGGAAGATGCTTTCTTGTGTTCTTTTGGGCATATTTTCGCTGGCGGTTATGCGGCGGGTTACTATAGTTATAAATGGGCAGAAGTCCTCAGTGCCGATGCTTTTGCCGCTTTCGAGGAAGTGGGATTAGATAACGAAGAAGCAGTGAAAGCGATCGGTCGCCGTTTTCGCGATACTGTCTTAGCTATGGGGGGAAGTTCCCATCCTATGAATGTTTTTAAAGCTTTCCGGGGTCGCGAACCTAGTACCGAACCTCTCCTCCGTCATAGCGGCTTATAAAAGTAACCAAACACTTTTCTTTGTGGTGCGTTACGGCAATATTTAGCTCTTGATTTTTTCCCTAAAAACAAGGGATTGTCTGACGCACCCTACTTGAATATATTGTGATAACATATCAGGAAAAAAAAGTTAACTAACAGGAGGAAACTGTAATGAGTATCGCATTTTTTCAAGATATTATCGAATCGGTAGAGAGTCTATCCATTGAAGACCAAGATTATTTGTTTGAGCTAATTCGTAAAAGACGCATTGAGAAACGCCGGGAGGAGATGGCTAAAAATGGCGAAGAAACCTTAAAATCTTTAGCAATGGGAACAGCAAAAAAAGGCAGTGCTGAAGAGATAATGGCTTATTTGTTAGAGGATGAAGAAGAATGAAATTAGTTGCTGACAAAAGCTTTAAAAGAGCTTTTCAACGCTTAATCAGCAAAAATCCTCAACTACAAAGCAAGGTATCAGAGGTTCTACATTTGTTAGCGGATAACCCCTTCACTCCTTCTTTAAAATCTCATAAGCTGACAGGTAGATTAGAAGGTTATTGGTCATGTTCTGTTAGTTATGATTGCCGTATTATTTTTACTTTTCGTAAAGATACTGATTCAGGAGAAACTTTAATTGTTATAGTCGATATTGGAAAACACGATCAAGTTTACTAATTTATCTCTTTAATTTGTTCTTTCTTATCAATTGTATAATCACAGTCAGTCCAGTAGGGTGCGTTACGCTACGCTAACGCACCAAAAACCTTTCTTTGTGGTGCGTTACGGCAATATTTAGCTCTTGATTTTTTCCCTAAAAACAAGGGATTGCCTAACGCACCCTACTTAACTTAACTGCTGAAACAATCCAGTAGTAACGCACCAAAAACTAAATTATGACTCTTAAACTATATTATTGTCCTTGAGTAAAAAATGCAAGTTGTAGCCGTGCAAAGTTTAAACAATTTTTGCTGATTAAATTAAATGAAGTCCTGGAAGCTCTTAACAAATTTTACATCGTTGGCTATAATGGTCTTCGCAAGGAAATTTTGGCTACCCTCACCGAGGTGGGAATTAATGAAGTCGAAGGTGAAGATAAGGAAACCAAGAACAATATATCCCAAAAGTTATGGGAATTTTTCACAAAAATAGTTCCAGAAAAAGCACAAAAGATTAATCCGCCAATTAGTCTCCTTGTAAATAGTTATAAGCTTGCAGAAATGTTCAAAATTTTACCTCCAGGTAATTAACAAAAAAGGGTTGCTATCATATTTAAATCTTAGATTTTGGTGTGTTACGCTTCGCTAACACACCCTACCATATATTTTTATTAAGAATTATCTGTCCCTTGTAACATTAAATCTTAATTCTTAACAAATTACCCTAGATTCTCAGAGAAAAACTGATTATAATAAAGGGAACTGAACAGAACTGCTCGATCGATAGATAACTGATTAATTAAAGTTTTATTACTTTTGATGGCCTAGTATTAAGAGAAGTAAATTTATTCTTGATCGCCTCCTGAAAGTTAGAAGAAATAGTTTTAATAAACAAAGAGTTTTCCACTTGGCAAAAATCCTCTGGGGGCAATACACATGGAAGTTATAACCGAGACAATTAACCCAACTTCGCTCGAACGGGAACCGATCCATCTCTATAACCGAATTCAACCGCACGGGGTGCTTTTAGTTCTCAGCGAACCGGAGCTAAAAGTCAGTCAAACTAGCAGTAATAGCCGCAGTTTATTGGGGATTTCTCCGGGGGAAATTATCGGTAAAACCCTAGAGGAAATCTTCGATCCCTTTCAGATCGATCCTCTAAAATCAGCCATAGAAAATAACGATTTTGATGCTATCAATCCCTCCAAAATTTGGGCGCGGGTTAAAGGGGATGATTTTGCCGTCTTTGATGCTATTTTCCACCGCAACGCCGAACAAATGCTGATTTTAGAGTTAGAACCAGCTATTTCCTATGAAAACATTCCTTTCCTGAGATTCTATCACCTAGCCAAAACTTCGATCGATAAACTTGAAGCTACCCGTAGCCTGAAAGATTTCTGTAATATCATCGTTAAAGAAGTGCGAAAAATGACAGGATTCGATCGAGTTATGTTATACAAATTCGACGAAGAAGATAACGGTGATGTGATAGCAGAAGACAAAATAGAGCAACTAGAACCCTATCTCGGTTTACGTTATCCCGCTTCCGATATCCCTCTCCCGGCACGAAATTTATTAAGTGCTAATTGGATTCGACAGATTCCCGATGCTACCTCTGAACCCGTCGATCTAGTGCCTAGTCTTCATCCCGAAACCCAACAACCCTTAAATTTAACCCTGTCCAGTCTTAGAAGTGCTTCTCCCTGTCATTTAGAATATCTGCATAATATGGGAGTGGGAGCATCTCTAACCATTTCTCTGATTGAAAATAAACGTCTCTGGGGGATTATTGCCTGTCATCACCGCACCCCCAAATATGTACCCTACGAACTCCGTAAAGCTTGTGAGTTCTTAGGAAGGGTAATTTTTTCGGAAATATCGGCACGGGAAGAAACCGAGGATTATGACTATCGAGTAAAATCAAGCTTTGTGCAATCGCAGTTAATCGATTATATGGCTGAAGCTAATAACTTTATTGATGGATTAATTGCCCATAAACCGAATCTGCTCGATCTAACTAAAGCTACAGGAGCCGCTATTTGCTTAGGTGGTAACTATACCTTAATTGGAGTAACACCGAGCGAAGAAGAACTAAATTATCTGATTACTTGGCTAGAAAAAAACGTCCATGAAGATGTTTACTATACCAATTCCTTACCGCGAATTTATGCCGATGCGGGTAAGTTTAAAGACATTGCCAGTGGTTTACTAGCAATTCCCATTTCTAAACGTAATTATCTCCTCTGGTTTCGTCCGGAAGTAATTCAAACCGTGAACTGGGGTGGTGATCCTGCTAAAGCGATCGAAACGACTGCCATAGATGGTGATATTCGTCTCTGTCCGCGTAAATCTTTCTCCCTCTGGAAAGAAACCGTTCGCCTCAAATCTTTACCCTGGAAAGCAGTAGAAATCAACGCCGCACTAGAATTACGAAAAGCGATCGTCAATATCATCTTAAAACAAGCCGATGAATTGGCCCGTTTAGCGCGGGATTTGGAACTATCGAACGCCGAATTAAAAAAATTCGCCTACGTCGCTTCCCACGATTTACAGGAACCCCTCAATCAAGTCGCCAACTATGTGCAGTTGCTAGAAATGCGCTACACCGAAGAACTGGACGAAGATGCTAAAGAATTTATTACTTTTGCCGTCGAAGGTGTCAGTTTGATGCAAACATTAATAGATGATGTGCTGGCTTACTCGAAAGTGGATATGCAGGCGGTAGAGTTTAATACCATCGATGCTAATCTGGCACTGGAAAAAGCTCTCGCTAACCTGAAAGGAAGAATTCAGGAAAGTCAGGCTATGATCACCGTTGATCCTTTGCCAATTATCATGGCAGATAAAACCCAGTTAATGCAATTGTTCCAAAATCTCATCGGTAATGCCATTAAATTCCGGGGAAAAGCAACTCCCACTATTCATATTGCTGCCCAACGTCAAGAGGAGGAATGGCTGTTCTCTGTCACCGATAATGGAATTGGTATCGATCCCCGATTTTCCGAACGCATTTTCGTGATTTTCCAACGACTGCACACCCGCGACGAGTACCCCGGCACAGGTATGGGTTTAGCGATTTGTAAGAAAGTAATCGAGTGTCATCGCGGACGAATTTGGGTAGAATCCCAATTAGGTAAAGGAGCGGTTTTCTGTTTTACAATTCCCCTAGGAGGTGACGAGCGTGAGCGCTGGCGAGGACGTGCCACACAAAATTATCTTATTAGTGGAGGACAGCAAAGCTGATATTCGCCTCATCCAAGAGGCATTAAAAACTAGCACCGTCCCGCACGAATTAGTTATCGTTAGGGATGGTGTCAACGCTATGGATTATCTGCGTCGAGAAGGGGAGTATCTCGATTCTCCCCGTCCTAATCTGATTCTTCTCGATCTGAATTTACCCAGAAAAGACGGACGGGAGGTATTAGCGGAAATCAAAAACGATCCCAGTTTAAAAAGAATTCCTGTGGTGGTTTTAACCACTTCTCGCAACGAGGAGGATATTTTTTATAGCTATGAACTGCACGTTAATTGTTATATAACCAAGTCGCGCAATCTCAACGATTTGTTCAAAATTGTCAAAAATATCGAGGCTTTTTGGTTAGAAACCGCTACTTTACCCGGGGAGTGAATCATTATCAGTTATCAGTTATCAGGAGGCAAGAGACAGGGTGGTCACTACGTGCGCGTTGCGGGGGGTGTTAGGGTGTTAGGGTGTTAGGGTTTTAGGGTTTTAGTTGAAATTCCCCCACCTCCCCACCTCCCCACTTCCCAATCCCTAACCTCCCAAATCCCTAACCTCCCAAATCTCTTTAACTCTTGATTAAAAAATGGGACTCTCGCAGGATATAAAAGTTCTTTTAATCGAGGATAATTTAGCCGAAGCTCGATTATTAAAGGAAATTCTTAAGGGTAATGAAAAAAAAGAATTTCATCTGGTTAATGTGTCAAGATTATCCGAGGCTATTTCTTTGTTACAACAAACAGATTTTGATGTAATTTTATTAGATCTAACTTTACCAGATAGTCAGGGTTTGGAATCCTTAGCTCCCCTTTTGATTACGGCTCCGAAATTGCCGATCGTGGTTTTAACTAATACTAATGATGATAATTTGGCCTTGCAAGCACTGCGTCAGGGAGCGCAGGATTATTTAATTAAAAGAGAAGTAAGTTTAGAAATTTTAACTCGATCGCTATGTTATGCGATCGAGCGAAAACAGATGGAGGAAGCTTTACGAGAATCGAACGAAGCTTTAAAAATGAGCGTGATTGAACGCACTAATCAACTGGAAAAAGCTCAGGAATTAAATCAGTTAAAAACTGAATTTGTTTCCATGTTATCCCACGATTTTCGCAATCCTTTAAATAAAATTTTACTCTCGGCTGGATTATTAGAAGAAAGTCGCGATCGGTTGACAAAAGATCAGCAAGTTAGCTATTTTCGCATGATTCGATCGGCCATTAAAGACATGGATCAATTGCTCACAGAAGTGTTATTAATTGGCCGGGCCGATTCCGGGAGATTATACTGTCAATTTGATCCAGTGGATTTGCTGGATTATTGTCAGAAATTGGTAGAATCTTTTACGGTTAAGCCGGAGCCGCAATTAGCAATTATTTTCCAAATTGAGGGCAGCTTAGAAAGAGGACTTTGGGATATAAATTTAATTAAACATATCTTGACAAATTTACTGGGAAATGCTCTCAAATATTCACCCCAAGGCAACCCCGTAGAATTTAAGATTATTGTCGAATCCGAGCAGGTAGTCTTTAAAATTGTCGATCGAGGAATTGGTATTCCCAGCAAAGATAAAGAAAATTTATTTAAACCTTTTTATCGCGGTAGCAATGTCGATAATATTCAAGGAACGGGATTAGGATTAGCCATTGTCGGACGCTGTGTGGAAGCGCACAAAGGACAAATTTACCTGGAAAGTGAGGAAGGAAAAGGCACAAAGATAACGGTGATTTTACCGATTATTACCGACATTGAACACCTAAATTGAGATGAACAATAGGGTGGAACCACAATTTTTTTTATGCTGCCCTCGCTCCCTATCTACCTATTTCTTGGATCAAGGGAACGAACGACAAAAATACCGATGGCTTTGTCCACTTTAGTGATATATTTTTCTAGGTCTTTAGCAATGGTAACTTGACCAGCAGGAGAGGCATGAATTAAGCCAATTTTGCCATCGGCAAAGCGATAAACTAGACCGGTATGGGTGGTATCTAAACCAGCGATATTAGTCACGACACCGATAATATCGCCAGCTTGCAGTTGTGGATAAATATCTTTAATCTTAGCGGTGGGAATATAGGTTAAGGATAAGCTTTCTAATTGCCGTTCTAACTGTTGAATACAATCGTAATTACTTTGAGTTTTTAACTGGGGATATAGATGGCGGTTTTTGCTGATAAAGTTGAGCTTTTTGTCAAGAGTAATTCCACCTAATTTGTGAGTAATATTTTCTAGATTGCCTCGTTTTTTGTTGTCATTAATCCAATCGGAAAAGTAATGCAGGCGACTACAATAACCGTCGAGAATACCGTGGCGATAACGCTGATTTAAAACCTGCTGACTAAAAGCAGAATACTGATAATTTTTTAAAGCAAAATTGTGACTCAAAGCGAGAACTGTTTCCACAAAGAGGACACAATCAAACTCTTTTAAAGAGATAAATAATTTTTCTGTAGGAGAGCGATCGAGTAATCCTGCTTGATATTTTGCTCCTAAAAATTGAGCGGCGATATTCTGGATTATATCAGCCATGGCTAGGCGATCGAGTTGTGTATTTTGGGCGTACTGCACCAGTTTTTGATAATTAGGATCGCTTACTTCTTGAGCAAGAATAGTTTCCGATCGAGCTATACTCAAGGGAATTAAAACAGGATTAATTAATAAATAGGGTAAAGTTATCCAATTAAAAAACATTGTCGATCGATTACTGAAAATAATAAGGGTTTATCACCGACTAATACACATTAACTATCGGAGTTATCAACTGTTAAAATCTGCCAATGTTAGTTATTATTGCTTCATGTATTTTACTATTTATTCTACATAAAATTATTGTCGATATCCTCAAGTTATTGAGGACGTTTAACCCCACCACGACGTTTAACTTGAAACCCATATAGATAAATTTCAGGTATATTAATTCGACCATCGAGGAGACTTTCCACCACACCCAATTGTATTAGATATTGCATAATTTCTTCAGGTTCCTTAACAGGAGGTTGTTTTTCAGTACTCCAGTGAGTTGAGCGCACAGCCTCTAAAAAAGTTTCTTTTAATATAGGAGCTTCTAACCCTTTTAACTTAGTTTTTAGAGATTCTAACCAAGGATATTCTTCCTGTGCTAATTCTTTAATTCTATCCTCTGAAGTATCCATTAAAGCACTCTGGAGATCAGAGGGTTGTAGAAGGTATAGCTCAGTCAGTTGTTCAAAACTTTCAAAATGTTCTAATCTTTTGGCTGCCGCTTTGTCGAATAATTTTAGAAAAGAGCGAGGAGCAATTCTACCCCCAGTATCCTGAAGATGATTAGGTATCCATCGGTAGGTAATGCCTTTTTTAGGACTAGCTCCCATATATTTACCGATCATTATTTCGATTAATTCTTGAAATAATTGTTCATCACTTCTAACATTCCATCCTAGTTGGGTTGAGCTTTCATAAATTAAATTAGGGATAATCTGTAAATAGTCTCTCATTTCTTGAGCCGAATTAGCTAACCGTTTAATCCAGAGTTGATAGAGCCAAGAAGGTCGCCATTCTAGCCGATGGGATTGTAATTTAGAAGCATCAGGAAATCCCAAAAATTCCTCTCTAAATAGGTCGGTACGAAGAAATATTTTTGGTCGAATTCTCTCCCAACGACGAGAGCGATCGAGCCAAAAAGCTAATAATTCTCTAATCGGATTAGCTAGAGCATTATAAGTAGTCAATAACCGATCTAATTCATCATAAGTAATAAATAGCCAGTGGTCAGAAGTAATTAATCGTTCGTCTAATTTGTCAAGAACATAATTTAGATGTTCAAAATTATCTTTAACTAAAATTCTCCATTCTGATAAAAGCGATAACCTATTTTGAAGAATAGTAGTAATATTTGAATCTAATTCTTGACCTATAATGCTGGCAATATCAGATTCTTTTTCCTGTAAAATGACACCTAAAATCAATCCTAACCAGAAACTACGCCATTCAAGATTAGTAGCGTTTTGCATTTCTTCTTCTATAATTTCTGGTATCGGAAATCGTTTTTCAGTTTTGAGAGTGCGACCAAATCCTGCCATCCATCTGGTCTGATTTAAAGGAGCAAGACCTCGAATATTTAAACTATTAACTAAAGCTTCTCGTCCAGAAGGAATGGCTAGTAAACGAAATAATTCTGTTTTACCCACACCCCGACCACCTTGAATTAATAAAATGCTTGGTTCCAATGCCCGTTTATAATCAACCACAGGCAAGAAATTTTTGAGAAATACTTCTTCATTATCACTTTCCTGTTCGGCTGCTGCTTTTCCAGGAGCAATTTCTCTCATTAATTCCAGTAACTTTTTTTTATCGAATTCAGCCATAATTTTTTACCGATTGTTTATAATCACATCACGTCCAAATAATTGACAAAGCTTTTCAGCAATAGTTTGATAAGGAGAATCGGTCATAACTTTCACGAGATTTGCTAATCTCTCTTTTTCTTCTGGAGTTGAGTCACGAGTCAAGAGGGCAATATCCCCCCGCAGACTATTATCGTAAGGGACAACTATCGGGACAAATGATTCACCAGTATAATTATCATACTTTTCTTGGAAAATTGTATAGGCGGTTTCTCGAAACTTTCGTAACTCTATTTCTCGGCCAACTGTTCCTAAAGATGGAGCGAGAGCATGAACTAAAATTAATGGTAAAGGATCCTCAGGGTTAGATAGGGCTAAATGTTGGATAACTTGGGTTAATCCTGCCCAACTTTGTCGAGATTCCGTACCAAAAATAACCACTGCATGGGAAAAATAAGTAATAGCTAAACCACCAATATCATGAAAACCTGCTCTTGCATCCATGAGAATAAAATCCAGTGGTCTGCTTAACCTTTCTATTTCTTCTAGCATTTGTTTTAAAATGCCTTGTAGTTGACCATTGACAATATTTTGAAAGTCTAAACGAGCCAATTTTTCTAAATAATTTTGATCCACATTTCCTGCTGGTAGCAATTTTAATATTTCACCTTCATCTCCTAACAAATACAAGTCAGTAATAGTTTTTAAACTCAGTTTCCATTTGTCTTTTTGAACTTTCTTTTCTAGCAAATAGTCCATGACACCAGAATTATCGGCAAAATCCTCAGAAAAAATTGTGGCCAGACCGGGAGCTTCTAAATCAAGATCAACTATAGCGACTCGATGACCATTCCGCGCTAAAGTTAAGGCAGTAGCGGCAATAGTAGTGGTGCGACCAACTCCTCCTTTGAAGGAAAAAAAGGAGACAATAGCTGGTTTATATCCTTTTTCAACTTTTTCAAAATCCCAGGGCAATTGCTGCCCAATTTTATTCTCTGTCCATGCTTGTTTAGCCAGATGACGTTCTAGAATATACCATTTCAAGCTTGCCGATTCATCGAACCAAGGTGCCTCAACTTTTTCCTTCATGATAAGATCAATCAGGGCTTTATAAGCATCTCCTTCTCCTTTTTGCCACCAAATATCATGGCCATAGTAATCCTCAAGTTTTTCAGACAGGAGTGTAGATAGATGATTTTCTTCGTTTGATTCTATCTTGTTTGTCTCTGTTAACTCTAGAAATAAGCGAATTTTTCCCTCAACATCACGAATAATAATCACGGATTTTAGTTTGGCTACAAGAGAACCAAGACTGGAATCCAGAAAGCATTCCCTTACCCTAGCAAAAGTTTCACTAAAACTAATCATCAGAATCTTAAATATCCTTACTAGAAATATAACCGTTTAGCACTAATCTGAGGATAATATCTCGATAAATTTCTTCAGCACATTCAACGGCCGAGTTAGCCTGATCTTCAGTCCAATATCCAGATTGATAATATCTTCTTTCTGGGTGATTTTGCCCTAGGACAGTTCCCCGGATGCGAGAAACTGGTAACTGTTGCTCTAAACGAGGATAGAGAATTCCTAATCTTTCCCTCGCTTTACCTTCTAATTCCTTGAGATCATGTCCGAATTTTTTAGCGGCTTTTTGATCATCTTTAAAATACTGTTCTACTAAAAGCTTAAAAGCGCATTCTACTACATAACCAGCTAGGTAAATGGCATTGTCCCAACGGTTTTTAGACAGCAAAATTTTGGCATCTTGCAAATGTCGGCCTGCTGCACTAGCAAATAACTCGGTCATAGACGTATCGAATCAAATAAAAACTTTTTAGCCATAAACCAATTCTACCACCATAACGAAACTTTAAGAACTTTACTTCCTTGTTGTTGATTTTTCAACCTAAACTTGCCAAATTTTCTGAAACTATTGCCTGATTTCCTGACTATAATTAAGCTGTCTCCTATTGGGACTTAAACAAATTTCAAGCCCAAACAAAGCCTAAACTGGCTTTGTAAGCGGCAAACACCTGACTGACGGACACAAGTGGGTCAAAACCTGACAAGACAAGGGTTGCCAAAAAGAAAAAGATCTGGGTAGATAGGGAAAAAGCAAGAATCCCTACAAGATGAAAACCGAGAACAGAATCTTCTCCCAAGTTTATTCC
>NZ_JADBTF010000261.1:0-3203 GCF_020246295.1 Microcystis sp. M090S1
CCAATCCCCGCTTGGGATTTACTTCGAGAAGCCCAAAATCGCTGAAACCCAGATATATCAAGGAAAATCATAAATCGAGGTTAACCCTTTGTCCCGTAATGGTTTGAGCCTTTTTTGCTGACCGAAAACGCCTAAGTCCCCATAGAGCCTAAATTGTTCTGAAAATTTTCTCGAAATTTTCTGACCTGAAATTCCTTGACTTTGAGTAATTGATAATTATCTTTTCCCATGGCTAGGGAAAATTTGGCTTCGGTGTCATCAAGTAAATTTTTGGAGATAGCTTTCCACTGTTCTTGTGTTTGCCAATGGACAACGATAATTAATTCTTCCTCGATGGCGGGATTAATCCAAAGCTCCTTACCTAAAAAACCAGGTTGTTTTGCTAAAAACTTTGTCCAAATTTCTTGATCTTTTTGGATAAATTTTTCCCTAGCTTCGGGTTTAACTTGAAATTCTAACCACTCAATGACCATAGTAATTATCTCCTATTTTTTGGTTTTCATCAAGAATTCTTCTGTGAGTTTCATAAAAGCTTTGGAACCACTAGAAGAGGGCATAGCTGCCACCACAGGCACGAACATATCAACAGCTTTAGCTACATTAACATCCATAGGAATCGCATTAGCAAAAATTTGATGGGCTTGAAAATCCTGTTGTACCCGGCGCATGACTTGATTATAGTAGCGACTGAGTAAACCACCACCGGAAAGAATAAAAACTATACCGAGTAAACCGGGGTTAATCGGTTCGGTTTCTTGATGACTAGCTTTCAGTTTAACTATTCTTCTTTCTAATAGCTGAATGCCGACAATTGATAAAGGTTCGGGACGGGCAGGTAGTAAATAAAAATGACTGCTACATAGACCACTCCGAGTTAAAAGATTATAGCCCGGAGCGCAATCCATGATAATATAATCGTAACGGTCTTGAATGGGATCAATGATTTTTTGAATTAAGATTCTTTCCAGGTTATTCCAAGCATGATCAAAGCCTAAATCTTCCTGTAAAATTGCTTGGTGGTGCAGGGTTTCTGAGACGACATATTCATCATAAAGTTCGATGTCTCCCGGCAGTAAATCTAAGCCTTGTATTTCACAGACTGAAGGGACAATAATATCATCAATAGTTAATTTATTGTAGGGATTGGGTTTGATAATTGCTTCTAATAAATAGCTTAAAGTGCGTTTTTTGCGACGCAGTTGAGCGAATTCGTGGGGAGACATTAAGCTAAGAGTCGCACTGATTTGAGCGTCTAAATCGAGGACAAGGACTCGTTTTTGCTGAAATTTAGCTAAACAGGTGGCAAGGTTGACGGTAAGGGTAGTTTTTCCTACTCCTCCTTTCATATTAACGGTGCTGATGACAGTGGCCATTAGGGGAATTCCTTTCTAGTTAACCGATGGAATATCTCGACGTAAAACCTGCCCGTTGGGAGCCATAATCAAAGGAGGTAAACTGGTAATATTGATCGCCTCTTGGGTTTTCATGTCGTAGGTGGTGTAAACTGTTTCCTGTTGATTGGGATTAATATCGACAATTGTTAGGGTTTTTCTGGGCGCTTGTTCACTGTTCAATAACCGTCGCGGTCCACTGCCTAAAGCTCCCGCGTGTAATAATTGTAATTGCCCCCGTTTACCCGGATAGTAAGCGTGAGCGTGGCCACTAATATAAGTATGCACCTGATGGCCCTCTAAAAACGCTCTTAATTTCTCGGCATCGGCTAAATAATCCCCCGGTCGATTTCTGCCCACGGCAATACCGTAGAGGGGTAAATGACCGATTACTAGCCGCATTTTAGCATTTTTAGCGTCGCTACTACTCAAGTTTTTTGCTGCCCAATTTAGTTGTTCCTGAGAGATTAAATGAGTGGAGGCATCCCAAACTAGATAGAATATACCATTTTGAGTGAAAGTATAATAAAAAGGAAAGCCGGTTTTATCGATAAAATTTAAACTTGTATCATGTTGGGGGTTTTGCCAATAATCTTGGGCTAATTGTCTCTCTTTAGCATAGATAAATTTTCCTGCCGATAAAGCTCCAGAAGCGTCATGATTACCGATGGTAAAACCAAAAGGTATTTTAGCAGCTCGCAGGGGCGCGGCGATATGGCGATCAAAGGCTGACCACATGGCGTTAATTGCTGCCTCTGTCAAGCTGCTTTTTTGTCCTGCCACCATGTCGCCACCACAGAGGACCAGATCGGGTTTATTATTGATAATTAAAGGGATAGCTCGATCGATTTCGGGATCGTAAGTTGTGGAACCGTATTGACTATTAAGGTCACTAATCACAATTATCTTGACTTTTTTCGCCTTTTGTGCTTGTTTAACAGCCGACTCAGGGGGATTTTTGGAAGTAACAGGCTGTAAAATTTGATGAGCGCAAGCTACCAAGCTAAAACCGCCTAAACTGCCACTGATCAGCAAAAATTTACGGCGTTGCATAGGATATAAATCTCGTCTTTAATTGAGGTCACGTCAGTTATTGTAGCAATTTTTGTCCCCTCGATCGCTTTTTTGTTGATCATCCCAATTAACTATCAGGAGATAACTTGACAATTCTCTTAACTTCTTTTGCGCCTTGGTTATGCCATCACCGGAGTAATTCCTCCGATGATTTGTTAGTATCCATTCAAGATAATTATCCAAAAAAGCTTTTATTTTTGCGTCAACTTCCCGTTAATACCCATCGAGCCAGTGAACGAGTTATCAAAGCTATTCAAGACAAAAAGCCTGATTTCGTTATTTGTTGTGGCATGGCAGAAAGTCGTTATCGTTTAAGTTTAGAATCTCAGGCTAGGAGTAGCACAAAAAAGTTATTTACACCAATTCCTCTTAAGGATTTTGTCAAAGAGCTTGCCTATAGCTATATCAGCGATAATGCCGGTCAGTTTGTCTGCGAAGAATTATATTTTCAAATCTTAAAACATCATCCGAGAGCTTTATTCGTTCATGTGCCGCTTTTAACTGACAAAAATTTTGCCATTATTCAAAGAGATTTTCAAAAAATTATCAGTAAGTAGGGTTTGCTGAAAAAGTTTTTCCTAGGGGCAGGGTGTGGGGTGTAGGGTTTTACCCATTTTCAGGTGGTCAACTACCTAATTTTCAGGGAAAAAGTACCTGATACTAAATCCGTTGAGTATAGGCTAGTTATGAGAAGAGGCACTCATGCAAGAGGCACTCATGCAAAGGGGAGAATAAATA
>NZ_JADBTF010000262.1:0-3570 GCF_020246295.1 Microcystis sp. M090S1
AACGAGTAGGCTTTTTCCATGTCTCACATTCTAGCATATATTTTGTAAATGTGCTAATATTTAACAGTAAAGCCGTCGTTCTACGACGGGGTTTCAGACCCAAAATTTCGATGAAAGATCGAGCCAATTCCCTGTATGAATCCGACTTCTACGGGTGGACAGAGCTACAAGCGAAAGCTCTAGCCAACCGACAGGTAGAAGCTCTGGACTGGCAAAACTTGCGGGAGGAAATCATTTCCTTGGGTAAACAAGAATATCGAGAACTGGTGAGCAGTCTAACCGTTTTGGTAGGACATCTTCTCAAATGGGAATATCAGCCAGATAAACGTTCTCGCAGCTGGTTTTTGACAATTAGAGAACAGAGACGAGGGATCAGACGGCATCTAGAGGGCAATCCTAGTTTAAAATCCCAGATACCGACGGCTTTATCTGATGCTTTCGAGGCCGGAGTGGATTTGGCTTTGCGGGACACGGATTTACCGATACGGACTTTTCCCTCTCACTCTCCCTTCACCTTCGAGGACATCATGGCCGACCATTTCCTCTGCGATACGAGTCAGGATTGGTCGTAAATTTAACGGTTATACCGCCTCAACGGGTATCTGTATCTCAACAAGTAATTTAAATACGCGGGCAGCTGATTCTTTTTTTTACTCTCTCCCTTCAATAATTTTAATTTCTTCCTCGCTTAATCCATAGAGTTTATAAACAATTAGATCGATCAATTCATCGGTGGCTCTTAATTGTTGTTTTAGGGGCAAAAGTTTATCTAGACTGGTTTGATATTCTTTTTCTAGGGTTTCCTGTATTTGACGATCGAGTAAGTTAACGGTAATTTTCTTTTTGTTCTTTTTCAGTATCTCCCACAGTTGATCGCAGCTAAGATGAGGTTCGCTTTTTTGGTAGTCACCGAGATAGTTTTGGATTTTTGATTTGTTGGTGAAATTATCGATCGCACTGCCGATTATTCTCTCTAAATATCTTAAAAAGCTTTTGATTTCTTTTTGTTTTTCCCGATTTATCTCGATCATCTGTTCTGCTAAGTAGGCCAGAATATCATGGACTATATCGGTTTCCTCTCTCCTAATATGCTCCTCGATTTCTTTTAATATCTCTTGCTTTTCTTGATAACTTTTGATAAGTTTCTCTAAACTCTGTTGACGGCGATCGCTATTGGTGTTAAAAGATATTTTAGGAATAAAAATTACGTTTAGTTCGTAGGCATTAATATGATTAGTCGTACTTGTAAGGCTGAATCTCCATTCCGATAATTTTGAATTTAAAAAAGCTAGAACTGTTTCTAGTTTATATTGTGTATCTACAATATAACCAACTGTGTCAGAACAAAAAAATCCCTCTTGAATAGTTGTTGCTATTATCCGTCGATAATTATCGATTGCCGCACCTCTTTGATAGGCGATTCTTCTCTTTAAATGATCGTATGCTTTAACTTCTTTATTTGTACCACGTTTTTCAAGGAATTTTGTTTTATTTAAATACACTGGGTTTCCTTGTTTTGGCTTTTCGTAAAACTCATAACGACCTATATGCGCTCCACGAAGAACTATTTCACCTGGAGGATCATCTGATATAAATTCTTTGAATTGCTGATTGAACATAATCTCTCCAGGAGTCGGATAACCAATGGTTTTAAATAAAACACATCTAGGATTTTCACATAGGTTTAATAACAATTTCCAAGACTCCTGATTGACTGTTGGTATAGATAAATTATCAGGATCAAATTTATCGATTTTTTCAGCATTAGCATAATATCGACGAGAATGATCTAGAATATCTTTGCCCTCATGAGTTCTCATCGAGAAATCTAGCGGTAATATGCCATTAAAAAGAACATACACACAAGTGGATAATTTTGCTTCACGAAAAACCCGATTATTGGGGTCATCTTTTTGCGGAAAAGCTTCAATACATATCAAACTGGTTTTTTGTAAAAGCTTACGTCTTAACTCAAATGTAAAACGATCACCTAGCAGTGACATAGGAACAATAAAGCTATGATAGCCATTTTTCTTAGCGAGACTTATAGCTTTGGCAACAAATAAACGATATAAGTTAACTCTAAATGCTCTAGCTTCTTTATAAATTTCTGTATTATCTATAAATTGTTTTTCGTCAATTACTCTACCGAGAGCGGATTCTGACAATTCATCATAAGGAGGATTACCGATTACTGCATCAAAACCGGGGTTATCCTTCCAAGAAGCGGAATCAAGATCGATAAAAACTTCAGGAAATTCCAGATCCCAATGAAAAAAGCGCTTACTTTTATATAAACTAGCTGCTTGGTCTAAAATTCCTTGATCTGATCGGGGTAACTTATCCCAATTAATTGCCGATATATTGCCACCGTAGCGCTGCAGAAACTCGATAGCAGTTTTAACCCCAAAAAAGCGAGAGAGGAAAACATCTAATAAACGCTTGTAGGGTTTAGCTTGACTATCAAAATCACGGAATAACTGTTCACTTGCTTCCACTTCAGCAAAAGTCGCATCGCTGAGGGTACTAATTCCCCGCATAATTTCCGCGGCCCGAAGTAACCCAACAAAAGGGCCAGTTAAAAGAGTTAATTGACCACTTTCTTCCTCAATCATAGCGGCTTCTGCGTCCTTGGCGGTAGTTCCGATCAGAGAATTACCACAACGTAAATGATGATCCAAAAAACTCAAAGGTGCGCCCACTGTGAAAGAATGTAACCAGAGACTAACCTTGGCCAATTCTACAGCCATCGGATTGATATCCACCCCATAAATACAGCGCTTCATCACCACTCTCTGTAATAATTGCGTGGGTTCAAGGGTGGGAGAATCGAGAATAATTCCCTGTTGTCGGAGATTGTCGATAATGTTTTGTCGGGTGGTTTCCAACATGGTTAAAACGGGATTATCTTCGGGATAAAGATTGAGAATCTGGATTAACTCATCGGTGAGATAGTCCACTGCTTCTACTAAAAAATGTCCGCTTCCCATGGCGGGGTCACAGAGTTTAAGATCAAGTAAGGTAGTGATCGCTTTTTTTTCTAAGCGTTGTAGCTCTTTTTCTAATCCCTGCTGACTGAGATTTCCTAAACGTCTATCGCTGCTTTCTTGTCTTCGGGTGGCGATTTCTGTCATCACATCCCCGAACTGTTGCGCTCTTTGCTCTAAAATTGGTTTGAGGGTATGACTGACAATATATTTAACAATTTGACATCCTCGCCGCCGTAAAACGGACGGCGATTCCTCACCACGCCACTTTTTTAGGGTGGTCGCTGAACGGGGTTGACGCTTCACCGAAAAACGCTTAATTGCTTAAGTCTGACTCTTTCTCCACGTCCGTTTTGAGTGTCCGAATGCCGGACGGCCACTTTGAACAAGTCGAAAAAATCTCATGTTCAACCTTATTTCCTAGAAAGTTTTACTCGTTCAAGGCCGAATTTGAATTCTTTTCTGAACAAAACCCCCTACTATCTGTTGTCAAGGTTCAGTTTTTAGCTTGGTTATCGCTTTTTCCATTGTAGCTTAAAGCCGTCCTAAAAGGACGGGGTTTTAACCCAAATTTTCGATAATC
>NZ_JADBTF010000263.1:0-2806 GCF_020246295.1 Microcystis sp. M090S1
CGAAGCATTCGGGCAATAACCTATCGGTGAAACCGTAGATTTTCTATCCGAATGCTTCGCCCGTACTTTTTGCCGCAAACCCAAATTAGGTTACACTTCATCTTGATGAGAAAGGCTGTGGTAAAGTAAAAACCAAGAAAAAAAGCCGGTATTTATTCTTGAAAATCACTGACTAAAATAACGCAGTCCCTTTACCAATCTTTCTACTGCCGTTAAAGCTGTTTCTGGAGATAAAGCACCGTAGGCAAGACGCAAATAACAGCCTTCTGTTATACCAAAAGTTGAACCGGGTAACACCGCCACCCGCTGCTGCTCAATTAAAGTTTTAACTAACTGAAAATCATTCTTGTCTGTAGAAATTTTCAGGAAGAAATAAAAAGCCCCTTCCGCAGTGGCAACATCACAAATATCCCTAACCGATTCTAGAGCATTCAGGCAAATTTCTCTAACTTGACTGATAGTTTTCAACTGTTCTAAAGGATAGCTTTTACCCACCTGCAACGCCCCTAGGGCCGCGTATTGCGAAACCACCGGCGGACAGATTAAAATAGTATCCTGAATCTTATTAATCGCCTCAGATAAATGTTCTGGTACTACCATATAACCAATGCGCCAACTGGCAAAACCGTAGGCTTTTGAGAGACTAAATAAGGAAATAGTCCAGGATTCACTACCAACAATTGCCGCCGGAGAAAAGTGGCGAGCATGGTTATAGGTAAAATACTCATAAGCCTCATCGTGAATGTGATAGATGCCCTTTTTTTGACAGATTCGATTGACTTCTCTCAGGGTATTTTCTGGATAAACTACTCCTGTGGGATTATTAGGAGAAATCGTCACCACTGCCTTAGTTTTTTCCGTGATTGCCTCTTCAATGGCGGCTGGACGCAATTGATAATTTTTGTCTGTGGCGACCAAAATAACTTGACAATTAGCCATTTTTATGGCCATTTCATGATTGAAATAAAAGGGAGTGTTGAGAATAATTTCATCTCCCGGGGAAGTAATGGCTAAAATGGCATTCATAAAAGCCATATTACTGCCCGCCGTCACAAAAATTGCCTGTTTATCGCTGATTTTTACCCGATTATCTTCGGCTAGTTTTTGCCGAATTACTGCTAATAAGGGGGGAATTCCCGCCACAGATTGATATTGATGATTTTTGGGATTAGCTAAAAATAAAGATAGAGATTCGATCGCCTCCCGGGGTGGTTCATAGGAAACAACCCCTTGACCTAGGGAAATAGTGCCGGGGTTCGCTTTAATTAATTGACCGACCACGGGAATAATCGGTGTTTGTACCCCGTCCATGCGGGAGAGAAGGTCTTTCATTAAAGTAATCAATGGAGCCGAGCAGAGTCGAACTGCTGTCCAAATTAGGTATTGACTGTCCGTTCATTCACAGGTTTAGTTTCGATTACCCTCGAAACGGGGACTGTCACTTATCCCGGACAGTGGGATGCTCTAGTTAAAGCTTAGACGGTTAACTAACTAGAGAAAGTTAAACGTGGCATCCGTTGGGGGTTTATCCATAGTCCTTAACGGAGTCAAACTATGAATGCTCGAGTCGATTAGAGACTATTAGGCAGCTACAGGAGCGGCTTTACGAGCGAAAGGAACGATGTTGTTCGCATTTACTTTTTGTTTGAGCCTTTGATTTACGAGAGGAGACTCACTCTCGACCTGTATCACGGGGGAGCTTTCGCTAACCTGTCGAAACCGTTACGGCCCCTTGTGCTTACATTCTGATTATAGCACATTTTTTGATTAAGCTAATTTCGGCTCAATTGAGGATTTTTCCCTTCCCAGGCGTTAGAGCCTGGCTAGATCGGTAAAAAAGGTTTTTATCGTTGATTTTTGGGAAAGTTATCCTATATTTGCGATCCAGCTGCCATAGTTGATGCCGAAGTTGCCTCAACTCTGAACATTTTCTGAAGATGCCCTGGCGTGGACGAGAGTGTAATTAATCCGTAAAGCTTCTACACGGGCGAAATGTTGAATATTACCCGTAACCAGTTCTAGATTAGATTGAATCGCCGTGGATGCGATCTGTAAATCGGCATGGGCGAGAATATTTCCCTGTTGTTCTAGTTGCGCTTGAATTTCTCCGTAAATTTTCGCTGTCAAGCGATCGAATGGCAGGATCGTGAATTCGGGGATAATTCTCGTTTCGATTTTTTCCAGAAAATGATTGCGCTTGGGGGAACGGAACGCACCTTTATATAGTTCGGCGATCGTGATACTGCTAGTATATTGATTTTCTCGATCGAGCGATCGTAACCATTGCAGATAGTCCAGTAGCGGGCGCTTGCGTAACATCTCTGAAATAGCATCGGTATCAAAGAGATAAGCCATCAGGTTCTCTCGTCCAAGATATTATCCAGTTCTTCGGCTAATTCTTCGGAATCTTCCCAATTTTCGCTTAAATTCGCTAACCCTCCCCTCTGACGAGCGCTTCTCAGTCGTTGCAATTGTCGGATATCTTCGTAACTCACTAGGGCAGCCACGGGTTTGCCGTAGCGGGTGATGACAACGTAGCCCTCTTGGAGAGCAAGATCGATCGATTCGGAAAGACGCGCTTTCACTTCGGCTGTCGAGAGGATTTTTGTCATTGATCTTAAGTTGGACATCTTGACCATAATAATTCTAGTATATCGATTTCCACTCATCGAAAATTTTGGGTGGGAAACCCCGCCGTTCTAGGTTGGCTTTACGTTAGAATTAAAAAGACCGTCTCGAAAACCAAGTGGGCGGACAGCACCTTGAAAACTCGGCTTAGGGGGTTCCGTTCAGAAAAGCTTGTCCG
>NZ_JADBTF010000264.1:0-3786 GCF_020246295.1 Microcystis sp. M090S1
AAAATGTACCCAGTAGCCTCTTTTCAATTTTTTCTGAGAAGCGACCTGCAGTAAGGGTTTCGTTGATTTGTTAGTATTTCTGTATGGGGGAAGTCCAGTTATTCGGACTGACCAGACATTTTTCCCTACTTTCTTGAAATGTAATGATCGATGGAAAACATTACTAATCCAGAGACGATAGGCTTTTTTTGCCTGTTGCTTAATGTAGGGAGATAAGTTGGCATAACATGGCCAAAAATCAGGAGTTGTTAAGGATTTCATCTAAAGGCTTAACTTGATTGTTACTGATATCATTGTTGACTTTTTGTAATAGTCGATCGAGTTTCCCTGATTCGAGATCGTTTTTTATCTGTTTGTCCCAACTATCATCAAGATAGTCTTGTAACCAAGCTGATAATTGATGGATTTCTTCGTCAGGCAACTGGAGAATCGCGGATTCAATATCTTTGAGTGTAGTCATGATTGTTTGGTTGATTGAAGGGGATTGTATTATTTTATATTGTTGTATTATCGGATGGGTTAATAACCCATCCTACGGGAGCGACTCTAAGTTTTCCCGAATCTTAACAGTAGTAGGATGATTCTCCCCTAAAGCTTGCTCCGCAATTGTTAAAGCTTGTAAATAGAGAGGTTCTGCTTCTTCGTACTTTCCTTGGGAATTGTACAATCTTGCTAAATTGTTGAGGGATCGTGCCACATCGGGATGATTGTCTCCCAAGAGTCGTTTTCTCAAATCTAATGCTTGTAGATAGAGAGGTTCCGCTTCTGAGTACCTGCCTTGGGAACGGTACAATGCTGCTAAATTGTTGAGGGATCGTGCAACATCGGGATGATTCTCCCCTAATAGTTGTTTCCTTAATTCTAAAGCTTGTAAATAGATGGGTTCAGCTTCTTCGTGCCTTCCTTGTGATTCGTACAATCCTGCTAAATTGTTGAAGGAAGAAGCTACAAGGGGATGATTGCTACCGAATAGTCGTTTTCTTAATTCTAAAGCTTGTAAATAAAGGGGTTCTGCTTCTGCGTACTTTCCTTGGGAACGGTAAAATCCTGCTAAATTGTTGAGAGAAGAAGCTACAAGCGGATGATTGCTCCCGAATAGTCGTTTCCTTAATTCTACTGCTCGTAAATAAAGGGGTTCTACTTCTTCGTACCTTCCCTGGGAATAGTACAAGTTCGCTAAATTGTTGAGAGAAGAAGCTAAAAGGGGACGATTGTCACCTAATAGTCGTTGACTCAATTCTAATGCTTGTAAATATAGAAGTTCTGCTTCTTTGTACTTTCCTTGGGATTTGTACAATCCCGCTAAACCACTGAGGGATCGTGCAACATCGGGATGATTCTCCCCTAATAGTCGTTTAAACAATTCTAAAGCTTGTAAAAAGAGGGGTTCTGCTTCTAAGTATCTTCCTTGAGAATAGTACAATAATGCTAAATTGTTAAGGGAATATGCTACATTTGGATGATTCTCTCCTAATAGTCGTTTTCTCAATTTTAATGCTTGTAAATAAGGGGGTTCTGCTTCTTCATATCTTCCTTGATAATAGTACAATAATGCTAAATTGTTGAGGGAAGTTGCCACATCGGGATGTTCTTCTCCCAAGCGGTGGCGAGTTACTTCTAGACATTGCTTATACCAAGGTTCAGCTAAATCGTAGAATCCTTGTCCCTCATAAAATCGTCCCAATCCTTCAAAAGACGGAATTAAATCCTCATCCTCCAGCCATTTTTCCAACGCTGTCGCTGACTCCGCAATATGGGGAATAGATAGGGCAACGGCTTCTATTTGCTCCTTGGTGGGAGTCTCAGGAATAGTCTTTGCCTCCTCAACCATACCTCGACAAAAGGAGCGTTTCAACTCATCCCCATCCTCTCGCAGTGCCAACTTAGCTTGAAAAAACTGTCGCACCAACGGATGAAACTGATAAACTTCTCCCTCTACCGCTTGCAACAGATGAAGGTTAAGTAATTCGTCCTCTCTAATATCTTCCAACTCCTCCTCATCCTCAGCAGACAAACACCGCTCTATCACCAACCGCCAAGGAATAGGAGCCAAAGCAAAGAGACTGAGAAAACAGCCTAAATCCCGCGCTGGTTGATTTAACGCCTCCCAACTCACCTCAAAAGCAGCCTCTACCCCTCTTTGCGCCGTCATATCTCCCGAAGGATTCTGCAAAGCAGACAACTGTAAACCCTTATCTATCAACTGCTGCTGCATCCTCGCCAATGTCCAATTAGTACGCCGCTTAAGGAAACGCCCCACCAATTCCAACCCTAAAGGCAAATACCCCAGCCACGCACATAACCCCTTCCCTACCTCTAATTCAGCTTGCAGACGCGACGCACCAATCAGAGATTCCAGTAAAGCAAGGGCGGCTGATTCGCTTAAAACGGGTAAGCGCAACTGCTCAAAAGATGCTGCCAGCCAATGTTGCCGAGTCGTAATCAATACCTTAAAACGTTGTTCTTGGGGAGGCAAATAATCTTGGATTTCCCCATACTGATGCACATCATCTAAAATTAGCAGTACATCCCCCGGCGGTTGCCATCTCGCCCAACAATAATCTAATTGCCCCCGCAAATTCAAATCTTCCGGGGGAAACAAGCCCAACAGCGACTTAGCAAAATTTAATAGTTGTACCCCCACCGTTTCCGCTTGCACCCCTATCCAACAAATACCGCCGGGATAAGTCGATTTTCTCTTATGATATAGCGCATACTGGAGTGCTAATTCTGTTTTACCGACTCCTGCCATTCCCGTAACGACGGCGGTAATCGCAATTCTTTCTTGTTGCTGTAACTGGTGGTGCAGTTGTACCATTGCATCTTCACGCCCCACAAAATTAACCGCCCCAGTACGCGCCTTGGCTAAATTATGGGGAACTTCTGCCCCCGGATAATCCACTCGCTGCGGCGTAATACGTTCAGCAGGGGGAAGACTGACTCCCGGAAAGCCCGGTGCTTGCGTCGGTTTTGCCCTCTCCTGCAATGCGGCTAAAACGACATCCTTCGCCTCAGCTTCCGAAAGATTAACCACGTCTGCATAAACAATCTGTTGCCACAGCCCCTTAATTTCGCATTCTGAGACACGAATGGGGATTAAAGTTCTTTTTTGACCTGTGGGATCTTGAGCGAAAGCTGCCGCCCATTCTGGATGGGTATAGAGCGCATTTAAGTAGTTACTGGAGAGAACAGCGAGCGTTTTTTCAGCTTGAACAGTCGCATTCTGCATTTCTAAAACAAAATTACTGCCGGGGCGAAAATCCCAAGCTTGAATAATGACAGAATAACCCGCTTCTTCGAGTATCCACGCAATCCATTCTGCCCACTGCTTATCACGCCCATTATAGCTGACAAAAAATTGCTTCTTCATCTGTTCTATCATTGATACATCTCTCCTAGCGAGGGGATGGAACGAACCACAAAGACACAGAGGACACAAAGATCGATCATAATGTAAGTTAAACTGATCACACAGAACCTATAAGATTTCGAGAAAAAGCTAAACCTACCAAACCCGAGGCGTAAACTCCGCATCATTTAAAATTATTACATTTTCCCCTGACTGCACCAACACAAACAAACCCTGACGACAAGCGTAACTCGCCACCTCATTGGGAACCACCATCGCTGCCACCGCTCCCAAAGCCTTTACATCTCGAAAACGAGGCATTAGACCTCTTGCATAAATCCGAAAACAAACGATAGAAACAATAATGGGAGGGACTTTCAGTTAATTATTTATTAGTAGTTGATAATCTTCAAAAATGTTGCTGTACAAGGATCGAC
>NZ_JADBTF010000265.1:0-7901 GCF_020246295.1 Microcystis sp. M090S1
ATCGGATTACGTTCACCGGATTATCGATGACAAACCTGACATCGCTTTATCCAAATTAATCGCTAACCTTAAAACAGTTAGTAGTCCCATTAATTAGAAAGGAATTTCCGGATTTGGCGGCCAAGTATTTCGACAACAAACCCTATTTTTGGACGGGAGGTTATTTCGTGGCTAGTTGTGGCGGCGTTACCATCGAACAACTAAAAAAATACGTCGAGAACCAAAACTCCCCGAAAGTGGAAACCCTACCGCGTTAGTTTTATTCTGGTCGCGATTCATCTCCCGTTAACTGCGTAGCGGTTTAACGGGAGTCCTCTCGCGACCTTGAAATAGGAAGTTTTCCTTTTGGGGAGTGGGGGGTCGGGTGTCGGGTATCGGGGCGGACACAACGGCAAGAATTCCGGAGTCGCACCCAACCCGACAGCGAAAAAAAGAGAACTAGCGTTTTAGCCAACTCATCATCGCCCGCAGATCTTGACCGACTTCTTCGATCGAATGTTCTGCCTCTTGACGACGCATAGCGGTGAACCCCGGTTTACCTGCTTGATTTTCGAGGACAAACTCTCTGGCGAATTGTCCCGATTGAATTTCCCCGAGGATTTTCCGCATTTCGGACTTAGTCGCTTCCGTCACCACCCGCGGACCGCGAGTGTAGTCACCGTACTCGGCTGTATTGGAAATACTATCGCGCATTTTGGCTAAACCGCCCTCGACGATCAGATCGACGATCAGTTTCACTTCGTGTAAACACTCAAAATAGGCTAATTCGGGCTGATAACCAGCTTCCACGAGGGTTTCAAAGCCAGCTTTAATTAAAGCACTTAAACCGCCGCATAATACTGCCTGTTCGCCAAAAAGGTCGGTTTCTGTCTCCTCGCGGAAAGTGGTTTCCAAAACCCCGGCCCGAGTGCCACCGATACCTTTAGCGTAGGCCATCGCCCGATCGCGTGCTTGGCCGGTAGCATCTTGATAGACGGCGAATAAACAGGGGACTCCTTGACCTTGTTCGTAGGTGCGCCGGACGAGATGGCCCGGTCCTTTGGGTGCGACCATAACCACATCAACGTTAGCCGGGGGAACCACTTGACCGAAATGAATATTAAAGCCGTGGGCAAAAGATAAAACCTTGCCTTCGCTTAAATTCGGGGCAATTTCGTTGAGATAAATCGTTTTCTGCACTTCATCCGGTAAGAGGATCATGATCCAGTCGGCAATTTTAGCGGCTTGGGCCACATCATAAACCGGAATACCGGCTTCTTTGGCTTTGATTGCCGATTTACTGCCGGGATATAGACCAACAATCACATTAACGCCACTATCCTTGAGATTTAATGCGTGGGCATGACCCTGGGAACCATAACCAATAATAGCGATCGTTTTTCCCGCTAATAAATCTAAATTGGCATCCTCATCATAGTACATTCGTGCCATCGAACTCGCTCCTTAACTTCTTTTGTCACTGTGCAAACTCCTAATTATAGGAGAAAATCACGCCCTTCAGAAGCATTCGAGCGCCGGTTTCCTGGAGTCAAGAAAAAATAGTGCCTAGAAAAATTGAAATTTTCTCTAGATAATTGGGTATTCTAACTAGGCTTGGCTGGCTTGATCTAGTGGAGCAGAAAAAAAAAGGGGGGGGTAATGGCCAATTTTTAGCTTGGACTTGGTTCTTTCACCAAAATTGAGTACAATGTCACTATCATTAAGCACTTCCTCTCCTCCTATCCAGTTAAGATTAACCTCGATCTGAACACAGATAATCGGGTTAGTATTTAGTGCCGAAATAGCTTCTCTCCTTCTCGATTTTTACCTTTTCTGGGTAATTTACCCAGTCAGGATCGTTTATAGACTGATTTACTGCCTTGATCGACCCTAGATAAAATCAGGTCAAAAGATTATTGGCTTTGTTGATCACCAATCCCCTTAGAGCTGCCCAGGAAAATCTATGGTAAGTTTTTTTAAAAAGCTATTGACAAAAAAACCTCAAGGTGTTGGGTTAGAGATCACCCCGGAGCGTATTAACATAGCTCAGATCGCCAAACAGGGACAAAATTATAAATTAGTTAAATGTTGTTCGTCGGATATCCCGGAAGGCATCTTTGAGGAGGGAAAAATCGTCGATTCCCCCGCTTTAGCGGAATTAATCCAAGAAGTCCTCAAGGAAAATAAAATTAACAGCAAACGAGTCGCTACTGGTGTGCCGATGCGCGAGTCAATTATCCGGATTATCCCCATTCCCTCGGAATTGGACGATCAGGAATTGCGAAATCTGGTCTTAAATCATGAGGCTAGTTTATACCTTCCCTATCCTCGCGAGGAAGTGGATCTCGACTACCAAAAACTAGGCTACTTTCAGGATGAAGACGGGATCGAAAAAGTACAAGTATTATTAGTTGCTACTCGTCGGGAGATTACCGATGCCTATATGGAAACCTTCCAACAGGCAGGATTACAGGTAGATGTGCTAGAAATTAATAGTTTTGCCCTAATTCGGACGATTCGCGAGCATTTGCGACAGTTTAGTTCCAATGAAGCCGCCGTTATTGTTGATATAGAATTTGATAACACGGAAATTGCCATCGTGGTGGACGGCGTTCCCCAATTTTCCCGCACTGTCCCCATCGGCACTTTCCAGCTACAAAATGCCCTCTCCAGGGCGATGAATTTGCCCACCTCCCGCAGTCCTGAGATTCTTTTGGGGATGACAATTCCGATTATTGCCTTTGATAGTC
The DNA here is from genome assembly GCF_020246295.1 of Microcystis sp. M090S1. Taxonomy (NCBI): domain Bacteria; kingdom Bacillati; phylum Cyanobacteriota; class Cyanophyceae; order Chroococcales; family Microcystaceae; genus Microcystis; species Microcystis sp. M090S1. Next base: position 2,730 of record NZ_JADBTF010000265.1, read on the forward strand.
TTAGCACCAATACCGGCACTTCCGGGGCCCCTACTAACGCCGGGATAACGGCACTGATGCGCGTTTTAGGGGAATTAACCGATGAGTTACGGCGATCGATTAATTTCTATCTTAACCAAAGTGATGAACTGGAAATCGTCCAGTTACTTTTAGCCGGTCCCGGGGGCGGTTTAGCGCAACTAGACGAATATTTTACTCAACGTCTCAGCGTCCCCGCCATGGCAATCGATCCGATCGCATCACTGAATTTAGATACAACTCAAGAGATTCCTAATACCGAAAGACCTGGATTAGGAACAGTTCTCGGTTTAGGATTACGGGAGGTATAGACAAAAATTATGTATAGTCTTGACGTTAATTTTCTTAAGGATCGCCATCTTAACCAAACGGGCAAAGGAACCCCCTCGTCCAAGATTTCCACCGCTATTAACCTGCGTAAACAAACACCCCTGTTGATCGGTGTGGGAGTGGGGGCCGGATTATTGACACTGACGGGATTACTCGGTTTACTCGTCGGTTGGCAAACCAGCGAAACTCAGGCCAAAATTCAGCAACTGGACGCGGAATTAGGTCAACTGCAAGCCCAAAGCAAAAAGCTAGAAGACCTGAGAGCGCAATTAACGGCAGTAGAAGGAGAAAATCAATCTCTGGTAACTGTATTCAATCAGATTAGGCCTTGGTCAGCCATTCTTCAAGAAATTCGCCAACAAACTCCCCCTAGCGTCCAGCTAACCAGTGTGCAGCAGGTGGAGGTTCCCGCTGCCCCAGATCAAGGGCAACCGAATCGGGCTACTCAGTTAAAAATCAGTGGTTTTGCCAGTAGTTACGAAGCAGTAAATGATTATCTCTTAACCCTGCAAGCTTCTCCTTTTTTACAGGGCAAGAAAACCGCGATCGAAAGTGCTGTCCTGGCCGATTTACCCGTACAGGTGGACAATCAGTACAAAAATATTAATGTCACTTTCCCCCAAGCGGTTCAATTTGTGCTCACCGCCCAATTAAGTGATACTCCCGCTACTCAACAACTGCTCAATCTTACCCGGAATGGAGCACTCGGAGTTGTCACTAGGATTAATACTCTCAAACGCCAAGGAGTCATTCAACCATGACCTTTACCGAAGAATTTGAAGATCGGGAATTAGAGGAATTTGACGAGTATCCTATCGCTTTCGGGATAACTTTTACTCCCCGCAATAGTGGCATCGCTGCCGCTGTGCTAGGTTTACTTGGCTCTTTCTATCTGCTTTTTAACTGGGTGATGCCCGCTTATAATACCTTGCAACAGTTGCAAAACGATGCAGCTGGCAAACAACAACAGGTAGATCAACAAAAAAGCGGTCTCAGACCCGCAGAATTCCAAAAAATTGAGAGTCAGTTGCAACAAAAACAAGCTATTAAACAGCAAATACTCTCGCTTTTTGCGAAAGAAAAAGACTTAAGCACTATTCTCTTAGATATTAGCAATATCTTTAAGTCTCGCAATGTTAAGCTGATTAGCTTCCAACCCCAAGGACTAGAACCAGTGGTGGTTTCCGATGGTTCCCTCGGTAGCGCGGTTAATAATAAGCTCAAACGTCAAACTCTTAACGTCAAGATCGAAGGGAACTATGCTAACACTCAAGAGGTTATTCGGGATTTAGAAAGATTACAGCCGCTCATTTTGCTAAACAGTCTCAATACCCAGATGGAAAAGGAAGGATCGGCGGTTAAAGTGGTTAGTACTGGCAACAATAAAGCCACTATCGTTCCCCAAGGCGATAAACCCGTTACTACCACCTTTCTTCTCGATGTGATTATTCCTCTCAATGCCGAAGAATTAGCGAAATTAGCACCGCCACCCCCCGCCGAAGGTCAACCCCCCGCCAAAGGTCAACCCCCCGCTAGTCCGCCCCAATAATAGTCTTCAATCCGGTGTGAGTATTGCGTTTTTTGTCCGTTGAATCCCCCAATTGTTGAGGAGTGAATAAAGTGAATCCGTCCCGCTATGCCCTGTTTATCCCCCAAATTGCCTCGTTTTTATTGATGGCTCCCCTGAGCGCTTTGGCCGAAACCCCCATTTCCTTCGATGGTTCAGAGTTAAAATCCCCTACATTAAAAGTTGAATTTTGGCAAGAGTTTAGTAAAGAAAATTTACAAAAGTCGCAAAATCAGCTTGTCCCTTCAACCGCAGCCGTACAAAAGGAAATCAGCGATCGCATTTTAGCCAGTGAAAAACTGCTCGCCCAAAGTGCGCCCATGGTTCCCAACCCCGAAATTATCATTCAAGGCGTACCCCAAGCCCCTGGCGCTCCCACCCTACCCCGGGCCGTCGCCCCACCGGTGGGAGATATTGCCATCTCTAACATCGATGCTAGTGCCGAAAAGGTCAAATTCGATCGTAATATGACTGTACCTCGTGTTTTACTCCGGGAAGCTTCCGCTAGAGAAGTGTTAATGACCCTTGCTAACTATGCCGGTTATAACGTCGTTTTCACCAGCGCCCAGGGGGAAACTAACGCCACCTCTCAGACAGTTTCCTTGGAATTTACTAACGAATCGGTGGAAAACATTTTTAACGCCGTGTTGTTAATTTCCGGACTCCAAGCTAACCGTCAGGGTAAAACCATCTTTGTCGGGGCGCAATTACCCCAAGGGGCTCGTAATCTGATTAGCCGCACCCTGCGTCTCAATCAAGTTAAAGCTGTCGCCGCCGCCATTTTCCTCGCCACCCAAGGGGCGGAATACCAGCGTTTAGTTACCCAAACCGAGGATATCGTCGATCCCCTCACCGGACGAGTAACCGGTCGCCGGGATGTTGCTCCCACCCTAGAGCCACTGACCCCCCAAAACACAGAAGGATCAAAAGCTGCCCTACTTTTAACCGGTTTAAGAATTGCCGCCGATGATCGCCTTAATTCTATTAATTTAATCGGCGAACCCCGACAAGTCCAGATCGCCACATCCTTATTAACCCAACTGGATGCCCGTCGCCGTCAGGTGGTGGTTAATGTCAAAGTTATCGATGTCAACCTGCTCAATACAGACCGCTTTAACAGTAGTTTTTCCTTCGGTTTTAACGATGGTTTCTTCGTTCAAGATAACGGGGCAGCAGTGCTGAACTTTGGTAATATGAACCCACCCACTAGCTCGACTGTAGGCAGACCGGGGGCTTTTGCACAGCCTGTTGTGCCGATTTTTGATATCATATCGGGTACGGGGACAGCAGAAATTCAACCTTTTTTTGACATTCAGAATGGCGCTCCCTTTGGCCGTGTTAACCAGGGACCCAATGACTCTTCAGGGGGTCTAACACCCTACTCGCGCCCTAGTTTTGGTCGCACTGTTAACCCCTTCCAACCCGGTTTGAGTGATACTACTATTGACCCAGAGACGGGAATAATAGAGTATGAATACGAACCCCCGACCCTCTTCCAGTATCCCCAAAAATTCCTGATGACCCTGCAAGCCTCAATTCAGACAGGAAATGCCAAGATTCTCACCGATCCCTCCCTGGTGGTGCAGGAAGGTCAACAGGCCACCGTTAAGCTCACCGAGAAAGTGCTAGAAAGTGTGAAGACAAGTGTAGATCCTCTCAGTGGCGAACGCACCACTGTCCCTGTACTGGCCGATGCTGGATTAACTTTAGCGGTAAACGTCGATCAGGTGGATGATAACGGTTTTATTTCCCTGTCGGTTAGCCCTACCATCGCCTCTCCGGGGTCTCCAATTCAATTTAATAGCGGTGGTCTCACAATCAACACCCTTACCCCTCTGATTCGTCGGGAATTGACTTCTGGTTTAGTTCGTCTCCGGGATGGACAGAGTTTAATTCTTTCCGGCATTATCCAAGAGCGCCAACAGAGTTCTGAGACAAAAGTGCCGATTTTAGGCGATATTCCCATTTTAGGGGCTTTATTCCGCAGTCGTACCAATCGCAATGATCGCTCGGAGGTGATTATTCTCCTCACTCCCAAAATTATCGAGGATACGGCCACCTCTACCCTCGGCATCAACTATCAACCGGGCCAAGATGCGGCGGAAATGCTTCAGCGTCAAGGTTTCCCCGTACAACCGCGACAGTAATCAGTTATATAGGGCTGGCTGAATAAATCTAAAAACCTTATCCAACCAGGTTTTTAGACCTTTTGTCAATCAAAAAGTACCGGATGTGGGAGTGATCAGGGGGCAAATTCAGGGACTTTTTCCCTGAAAATTGGGTAATTGACCCCCTCAAAATCAGTAAAACCCTACACCCTACACCCTACACCCTGCCCCCAGGAAAAACTTTTTGCCGCAAACCCTAATTATCCTCTTTTGGTTAGCCCGAATTCAGGGATCGATCGATGCCCGTTGCAAGCTTGAATGTACCCTTAACTTGATCTAGAGTGGAGCGATTCTGTACTTTTCTCCAGCCAGATAGTTATACCACTAAATAGTACAAAAGTCTAGAGATTCTGTTAAGTCCCTTGAATCGAGCGGCGTGGCAGCATCGAAGCTTACTGCTATAATTGCTTACGGACAAAGATAATAAACAAAATTTATGGGCGACTTTTTTGATAACGTGAGCCGTTACCCCCGCTATCTGATTAGCTTTAGTTTAGGGATTTTCTTCGCCTTTTTCGGCTGGTTAGCCCCTTTATTAAAAAATCCCCTCACAGCGATCGCACTTGTGGGCTTTCTAGGGGGAACTTTCGCCTTTCTTTATTTCACCCTCAAAGCCATGCTCGGATTAGCTTGATACAATGGTAAGGGTTTCGCTGTTTTTAGGGGACGAAAATTATGGCTAACGATCGTCGAGTATCTCGCGTCTCCTCGCTAATTAAGCGCGAGGTCAGCCAAATGTTATTAATGGAAATTAAAGATGATCGGGTCGGTGCCGGTATGGTTAGCGTTACCGATGTGGATCTCTCCCACGACCTGCAACACGCTAAAATTTTTGTGTCTATCTACGGCAACGAAGATGCAAAGGCCGAAACTATGGCCGGTTTAAAAGCTTCCGCAGGATTCGTCCGGCGTGAACTTGGTCAACGCATCCGTCTCAGACGTACCCCCGAAGTGGTCTTCCTAGAAGATTCTTCCCTCGAACGCGGCGATCGAATGTTACACCTTCTTGATCATATTAAAAGCGATCGACCCCCAGAAGATGACGATTCCGCTATCAGTGACCAGTGAACAGTGATCAGTAGAGGATAA
>NZ_JADBTF010000266.1:0-7334 GCF_020246295.1 Microcystis sp. M090S1
AACTTTAAACTCTAAGACAAACATTTTACGCAGGGGGGACTTAGACAAAATCAGTATAGCACAATAAAAGTTAAGTTAACAAGATATAGTTTAAAAAGCCGTCCTAAAAGGACGGGGCTTTAACCCAAAATTTCGGTAAACGGGCGATCGAACAATTGAACCTACGCACCACTGGCATGGAATTCGCCAGCGAGATGGTGGTGAAAGCATCTCTCTACGGCCTAAAAATTACCGAAGTACCAACCACTTTATCCCCTGACGGTCGCAGTCGTCCCCCCCACCTAAAAACTTGGCGCGATGGCTGGCGACATCTCCGATTTCTCTTAATGTATAGTCCTCGTTGGTTGTTTCTCTATCCCGGACTGGCTTTAATGTTTCTGGGATTTGTGGCGACGATTTGGTTTATGACCCAACCGAAAGTTCACACCCTTCTCTATTCAGCCACAGCTTTGATTATTGGCTTTCAAATCGTCAGTTTTGCCGTCTTCACAAAAGCTTTTGCTATCAGCGAAGGTTTATTACCGGAAGACCGCAAGTTAAAGCGATTTTTGCGTTATATTAATCTGGAGGTGGGATTGATCATTGGCGTAATTTCATTTTTACTAGGTATAGGCGGTTCGGTGTATGCTTTATATACTTGGAATGCACAACTTTATGGAGCCTTAGATCCAGCCGTGACCATGCGAATTGTCATTCCTTCCGTAACCGCTTTAGCGTTGGGAGTACAGGTGATTTTTTCCAGTTTCTTTTTAAGTGTTTTGGAACTGAAGAGAAAATAATTAACCTACCCAGAATTATCCCTAGTTGTAGCTCCCTTCTCTAGTCGCCCAGAAAACTTATGAACAGGAAAATCAATCCCTTTAATCAGGATACAAAAAATCAGTCCTACTCCGAACGATTGCTGAATAAACAGACGGCAAAATGGAAAGAAATATTGGATGTTCAAGCTCCTTACCGTTGGAATCTTCAGAGGTTAAATTTAGGTTTTACTCTCGATATTGGTTGTGGAATAGGCCGTAATCTGATGAATCTGAAAGGAAATGGAATTGGTATTGACCACAATTTTCACTCAGTTGAAGTCTGCCGGGCTAGGGGCTTTACGGCTTTTACACCAGAGGAATTTCAACAGTCATCATTTGATGAACCAGAAAAATTTGATTCTATTTTATTAGCTCACGTTGCAGAACACATGAGTTACTTAGAGGTAATTAGTTTACTTAATGACTATGTTTATTTGTTAAAAAATCACGGCAAATTAGTTATAATAACTCCTCAAGAAGCCGGTTTCAAGAGTGATGCAACCCATGTAGAATTTATGAATTTTGCTAAATTGAAAGCAATTGCTAGAGAACTTGATTCCAAAATTATTCAACAATACTCTTTCCCTTTTCCGCGAATGGTGGGCAAATTATTTAAGTATAATGAATTTGTCTCCTTAAGTCAAAAAGAGAAATAAAATTACCAGAGCAAAGAATATGAGTAAACCTTGGCTGTCAGTTTTAATTCCCACTTACAATGGGGAAAAATATTTGGCAAAAGCCCTAAACTCTATTGCTATTCAAGATGATTTTGATATAGAGTGTCTGGCTATTGATGATGGCTCAACAGATGAAACCCTGGCAATACTCAAGTATTTTCAAACCAAAATTCCCCTAAAAGTTGTTACAAGGGAACCGCAAAAAAACTGGGTAGCTAATACTAATTATCTGCTGAATATGGCCCGATCTGATTATGTCTGCTTTTTACATCAAGATGATATGTGGCTACCCCAGAGATTGATGATTTTAAAAAAGCAGACCCTTCAATTTCCCGAGGCCAATTTAATTCTTAATCCTTCTATATTTGTCAATATACAAGGGCAAAAATTAGGACTCTGGCGATGTCCTCTACCTTCTTATCCAATAATGATTAGTTCGGAGCAAATGATTGGTAAATTGTTAGTGCAGAATTTTATCTCTATTCCCGCACCAATTTTTAAGAGAGAGATGGCTTTAAAAGTAGGTGGTTTGGATGAAAAACTATGGTACACGGCTGATTGGGATTTTTGGCTAAAATTAGCTCAATATGGACAGATAATATACTATCCCAAACCCTTATCAGTCTTTCGCATTCATTCTCATTCCCAAACCGTTACTCGTAGCTCTTACATCCAAGATTTTCGACAACAGTTAGAATCTGTTATCGATGAGCATCTAGAAGCATGGAATACTTCTAGTCAAACCAAGAGTAAAATTAGGAAAATTGCTAACTTCTCTAAAGAAGTTAACATAGCGTTGGCTTCTATTATTCATGGTAAAAAAGTTAAAATAAGTTTTTTGGTACAGGGATTATTTTCCTTAGGTTTCTTGGGTATATACAAATTCTTTAGAGACTCAAGAATCCTAGAGAGAATTATGGCTAGAATGAGAGCCAAATTGAATCAAGTCAACTAAAGTGTTGACACTGATGTCCTGCCCCAAATTTTTATAGGAATGATAGCTAATGCAAAGATCAAAAACATTATTTAAAAGTGGTTTTTTTAAATTTTTATTGGTGGGATTATTTTGTACAATTCAAAATGTTTTTTGGCTGTATTTATTGACGACAATACTTAAGTTTCATTATCTAATTTCTACAATAATTTTAATGATTACTGTTAACAGCTTGGGATTTTATCTGAATAAGCGTTATACTTTTAAACCCGATAAAACTAGAACCATTAAATCTGTTTTTAAAGAGTTGATAAAATACCACACGGTTATGTTATCTAGTTCATTAATTATCTTAGGTTTAATGTATGTATTCGTTGATATTTTCAGGATTTGGTATATACTGTCAAACTTGGTCATCAGTATTGGTATGTCGATTTACAATTTCTTAATTCACAAGAGATGGACTTTTAATCGAAAATAGTGGTCTTTATTTAAGATTTTTTGCCATCAAAATTACCAGATAATTCATTACCATTTTTCCTAATCAACCTATCAACTAAGCAAATGTTAAGCATCAATAACAATCACTCTAGTACTCAATCTTCTAATAAAGTAACATTTAAGAGGGTTCTAAAGCTTATAGATGGCAAGAAACAATACTTTCTCTTGACTTTACTATTTCTAATTGCTGCGAAATTTTTTCTGATTAGAAATAGTGAAGTTTTAGCCCTTCCAAAAGATTCTTGGGGCTATATCCTAATGGCAAATCAAAAAATTTGGTTTCCTACAAATAATGGAGAGTTAAATGAATTATCAGGACATAGCCAAGGCTACTCTATATTTATACTGTTTTCCAGTCTACTTAATTTTCCTCTGCGAATCAGTCATGAGATTTTTTATATTTTATCTAATATTTTATTAGTTTATAGTTTTCGTCGCTTGAAAATACCTCGACTGATATGTATAGCTATTTTTGCTATTTTAACTTTTCATGTAACAACTTTTCTGTGGTTCAATACTATTTTAACTGAAACAATAGCCATTAGTTTATATCATATTCTTTTGGCTTTGACTGTCATAACTGTTATGTCAGAAAATTTAGCGAGGAAACTAATATTTTCTGTTCTTGGTGGATTGTGTTTAGGAATAATATTCATTACCCGTCCAGAGCAGATAGTGTTCTTGCTGAGTTACCTAGTTGTTTTTGTTATTCTCGTATTAAGAAATAGAATCAATATAGCAAGAGCTATTCGAGAAGCTTTGCCGATTTGTATTATTCCCATTGCTATAAGTTTATTAATTACTATGTTTTTTACTCTCTTGAATGGTTTTTTTCTGGGAGTACCCGCACTTTCTCTGCCTAGTTCTCAAGCTGTTCTGGGAACTTTTGTGAAAATTCGGAGTATAGATGATGGTAAGAATCGAGATAATTTTAATTTGATCACTATCAATCGACAACAATTACTAATAGCTTATCAAGTTAGTCCTACATTTAGTAAACTAAAACCATTAATTGAAAAAGAATTAGCAACTAAAATTACTAGCAGGGGTGGAAAAGATACTAATGTAGAATTACCTATTGATTGGGTTCAATGGTCAGTAATAGTAGCTGCTAATCAAATAACAGATACCAATAACAGAAGCGCTTACCAAGTTTTTGAAAAAATAAATTATGAGCTTGAAACGGCATTTCAACATAAAAAAATTAAACCTAAGGCTTTTTCTTTTAATGAAATAGATATCGGTTATTGGCTGTCTAAATTTAAACGCTCATTAACTACAACTACGGGATATTTAGTCTTTCCCCGAGTTAGCGAAAGATTTTTACAAAATACAGATGACAAACGTGTGACTCCTGAAATGGAATCAGTATTTAATCGAGTAGCCCATCGTAGAACCCACCTAATCAACCAGAAGAATTTAAACAAATATCTTATTGCCTATTTAAAACGCTTAACTCCCTTAATTCATCTCATCAATATTCTCGGTATTATTTCTTTTATAGCATTATTTGTGTATTATTTGGCTACTTCTATTCACTCACCGCTCCTTGATCGATACATTCTTATTATTTCTTTCACTTTATCTATCATACTGCTTCGTCTATTTTTGTATACTGTAGTTGACATGGCATTTTTCCCCGCTCCCTCACGCTATCTCTTTCCCAGTAATTCATTGTTATCGGCTTTATCGCTTCTAAACTTATATGTTACTGTTAAATTTTTATGCTCGAAAATAGCAAGAAATCGACGATCATCCTAGTTCTTCAAGATTATTTTCTTCCTTGACTTCTTCCACGGCCATTTCAGGATAGATGGTATCCGTATTAAATGTAAAATACTTGTATAAAACGTAAAGGTAGTTATGCAGACAAAGAGTTCGCATTTTTTAGATTTAACTCCTCTAAGAGAATTTATGCTTTCCAGAACCTTCTGGTTCAGTCTCAGCATCGTATTCTCTATTTTGTACAGTCTCTTATTCTTACAAGTCGCTTTCGGTAGCGAGTACAGCATTCAAGACGATGCGCGCCGTCTTATCGTTTGGATGATGCGTTTCTCCGATTCAGAGCTTTTTCCTGATGATTTCCTGATGAACTATTATCAATGGGCGACTCCTTCGGCCTTAGCAAGTCTTTATAAATTGATGTCAATGGTGGGGATAAACGCCATACTTTTTAATAAGCTCGTACCGATCGCCCTAGGTTTAATATCTACCATTTATTGCTATCGAGTCTCCCTACAAATTCTGCCCGTACCTTTGGCTGGATTTATCTCTACACTATTTCTCAATCAAAATCTGTGGTTAAAAGATGATTTAGGTTCCGGTACCCCAAGAGGCTTTTTATACCCTCTTTTTCTGGCCTTTATCTATTACTTACTTCGCTCTTCCACGATTCCTTGTTTACTCTCTTTAATTTTACTGGCTTTCTTTTACCCTCCTTCGGTTCTGGTTGCTTCTGGAGTCTTAGTTCTCCGTCTCTTCTCCTGGAATAACCAAAGATTGCGTTTGACTACAGACCGAAAAGAGATTGTTTTTTGTATAGTCAGCTTGCTGGTTGTATTTTTAATCTTACTGACATATCTTTTCAAAAGTAGTGACTATGGAGCCATGGTTTCTCTGGCGGAAGCTCGAAATTTGTCAGAGTTCGGACAAGATGGTAAAATCGGATTTTTTCATCGAGAGCCGCTGACCTTTTGGACCTGTAATGATTATAGCGGTTTTTTCCCGAGAGATTGGTGTATTTTTAACCCCTTCAAGAGAAAATTTTTCCTCTTACCACCTCAAATTCTACTCGGACTAGCCTTGCCGATTATCCTCTATTATCGCTCCCATTTTTCTCTAGTGGAACGAATCACGAGCGCACGATTTATCCTGCCACAAATTTTGCTTTCCTCGATCGCCTTTTATCTAATCTCTCACGCTGTCCTCTTCAAGCTATATTTACCGCAAAGATACACGGAACATAGCCTAAGGATAGTTTTCGCTATTGCGGGGGGAATCGCTTTATCGATGCTGATCGATAAACTGTTAGAATGGGGGGCTAAAAAGACTATAGCAAGTGGAATAACCATCATTATCTTTCTCCTACTTCAAGTAGCAATGATTTATTCCTACCTGCCGATTCTTTATTTCAATCGAACTCGCTCGCTCTTGCTGACTGGACTGATGGTCATCCAAATATTAGGATTACTTTATTTTGTCGGAAGAGATAGAAAAAAAACACTTCCCGCAAGAGAAGTTTGCTTATCGAGAGTTTTTTTAACCTATATAATGCTCATCGTTATTGCGGTATCCGCACTACTGTATCCGCTCTCTCTGAAAAAATACTATTTTTTCCCAAAAGTTAGCTATATTACGGGAAAAGAACCGGAGCTTTATCAGTTTTTAGCTAAACAGCCGAAAGATAGTCTCGTGGCTTCTCTCTCCCTAGAGGGTGATAATATTCCCTCCTTTGCCCTGCGTCCCGTGTTTGTCCACCGAGACTCCTTAGAACCCTATAACTTGTTATTCTATGAAAAACTTCGCCAAAGATATATCGACTTGATCGAGGCCCAATATAGTCCCGATCTGACTGCCGTGCAGAACTTTATCCAGAAAAATAACATTCGTTTTTGGTTACTCGATCGCTCCGCTTTTTCCCCAGACTACCCAATCGATAAAGTTGGCCTTCAATCCTTTGGATCGGTAACTTCTGATGCGGTAGAAAGACTGCAAGCGGGAACCCCCCTCGTTTTATCCCAGTTAAGCAAGAGTTGTTCGGTTGTCGAATCAAAAAATATTATCCTCTTAGATGCTTCATGTATTCTCGATGCAAAAAACCCGGTTCGGTAGTTGCGCGGGGAGTAGATAACTTCAGTTCGGGTTAAGGAGATTTTGCCATGACTTCCAGGAAAGAATAGGGCTGACTGGCTGAGGTAAAATTAGGGTTTCGGCTTATCCTGAACTCAGGTTAGTTATGACATGGCAATTCTACAAAACCGCCTAATTTGATAGCTTTTTACTATCCTCCGATGCTGCCGCTTCTAGGCTGGTAATTGCGGTTTCTGCCGTCAAAATAGGAGGAACATCACTTAAACTAGCAGTTTGATAAACCTGTTCATTTCCAGCAAATAAATTGCTCATATCTTGAGAATAATTAGAAGCGATCGATAATAAAGCTCCGGCAAAAATATAAAGAGGTAACGGTAAAATAAACCCCTTGGCCCATTGATAAAACTCCACCAACAAAAATAACAAAACACAACCCACAACCCAGACTTTCATCGCACTTTTTCCCTATTTTTACGAGAAAAGGTGAGCAAAAAGCCCACCCTGTATTTAACTAATTCCAGTGAGAATTTATTCGATCACGGGAGCGATTAACTCGCGTCTTTCCCCCGAAATAACTTTCACCTTACCTTCCTCATCGATATCGACCATGGC
>NZ_JADBTF010000267.1:0-5919 GCF_020246295.1 Microcystis sp. M090S1
GTTTGGCTCGGCATTGGGGGAAAAAAATAAATCTATCTGTCGGGTTTCATCGCTGACTTCTTTGCTGATTTCGACGATTCCCAGGGGAGAAAGTAATTGTTCAAGGTAATTTTTGGCAAATTGGTCATGGGGTTTCATGGACTGAGCAGTTAATCGATAATTCTCAATTGTATAGTTATTAAAAAAGTGGGTTTAAATAACCCACTTCTCAAGTGATGATTGGTAGTTTTTGGGATCGGAATTTTCAAACTGTGCCAGAAACTATGAGCAGCCATGGCAATTATTCTCCTTGTCAATAGTGAGCAATTGTAAGATTAGACTACCTTTTCGAGAAAATCATAAATTTTGTCTAATTGTTCCAAGGTCACTAAACCGTACTGCCAGAGAATCATCGGTAAATGAATTTTATCAGATTGGATCGAGCGCTCGGCCATAGCGATCGATTCTTGGGGAAGGGACAATTCCTCTTGTAGAAATTGTCGGAATTGGGAATAGGCAATCGTGGACATGGGGGTACTTTTTCCTCAATAGTATATCTCGTAATTTCAATAAAACACCACCTGATCGGTTTCAAGGACAGTTAGTCTCGCGACCGTTGTTTCTGTATCTAAGCTATCTCGATGATTTCGATAGAGCTGCTTAAATTGTAATCAGCTTTTCTAAAAATCGCTGGCTCTCTTAAGATAGTCCCGTTAGCTCGAGCAGAATTTTGTCTCTGTTTAATCTATAGCAAGGGTGAAGATTATTCAATCTATGCTTGATAGACTATAAAAATCTTAATCGATATGGTTATATCTTAAACAGTATAAATGCGTAATACCTTATAACAGCCATACTTATACTTCCAGACAAGGGACACCTTCTATAAGAAAGTTAACACCATTTTCAAAAATCAAGGTCTTGAGATAGACTCAATCTTAATTTTATCTCCTTCTTTCACTCCTAATTCTTTCGCTCGGCCCCCGGCTAGTTCGATGACTTGATTAACCATGGTGTTTGGCCCATAGACAGGACAAGGATCGACAGCACAAGGAGGGACATTGAGCAAAACTGCTTTTACTATACCATCTTTTAGAAAAATCATGTCTAGAGGAATCGAGACATTTTTCATCCAAAACCGGGCCACCAGAGGTTGTGCAAAGGGAAATAGCATACCGCGATTTTTCTCCAAAGACAAGCGATACATTAAACCCTTGGCCTGTTGTTCTGGGGTTTGAGCCACTTCTAACTCAATCATCTCACCATTAATATCTGCTTTGGCCGTGAGCGGTAATATTTGCCCTTGATTCTCAGTCGTAATCTGAGCCATTGAACTATTATTACCATTGAGATTAGTCGGTTGACAACTTAGCAGCAACAAACCTAAAAATAATATTAACTTGATCTTGAGCATAAATGATTTTTTACCAGTCATCACCAATAGTTATCAATACTTAATTTTTCTAGTATAAGTGAAGAATTAAGCAGATAAGACATTAACACAAAGTAGCGACTGTAAATATAAAGATAGTATTAAAAATATCTAGCATGGGGGTGAGCATCCTTCCTTGAGGAGAGGGGCAGGATTGCTAGAACGTATATACTAGGAAAATTCTCAAAGTTATTGGCCGATTTTCCCCCTCAATTTTGCCCTAGTCTGGCTGCAGTCGATCGCCTTCGTAGGTTAAAATACCATTGATCTGTTGATCGATTATTGTAGGCTCAGGAGCCATCACCATGACCGCAGAAAGTATGTTATTTAATGGGGCGATCGTGGCGATCGTTCTCGTCCTCGTCGGATTAGCTTGGGGTTTTCTCCTCCTCAAAATCCAAGGTGGAGAAGCGGAATAGCTTGTTTTTCCGTTCATGGTTACTTTATTAGTAATCATGAACTAATTTTTCCCCATCAAAAGTAATTAAGAGAAAATCAATAACTAAAATTTTATAGCTATACCTATGACCACTCCCACGATCGAGTTTTTTGTCGGTTTATCAGAAGAATTAAGCGGTGTTAGTCTCCGCAAAAATAAAAGTACCGGGATTCGCAATGTCCTGATGACTTTTAAAACCCTGAAAGCGATCGAACGTTTCCAAAGTTTCACCACCCGCACCTACGGCGATCTCCGTCTCACCGATGAGGAAGGAGTGATTATAGTTATTCCCAACTCGACTAAGTTTATTTTTGGAGGAGATGAAGGAGATGAAATTCAACGGGTAGAATGTGGTTTTGAAATCACCGATGAACACTGGGAGCGTTTTATGCGCTTTATGAATCGTTATGCGGCAGCCAACGGGATGGGGTATCAGGATAAGTGAGAAGTGGGGTGATGGGGGAATGGGGAGATAGGGGAATGGGGAGATAGGGTGATGGGGAGATAGGGGAATGGGGAAATTTCAACTAAAACCCTAAAACCCTAAAACCCCAACTCTCAACTCCTGACTCCTGATAGTTAAAAACGAGCTAAAATAAGGATAAATTTAGTCAAGAAACCATGAAAATAGCGATTACTGGGGCGACGGGATTTGTGGGTAGTCGATTGGTGGTCAAACTCTATGATCGCGGCGATGACATCCTAATTTTGACTCGCAATCCCGATAAAGCCCGAAGAATTTACCCAAAGTCAATCTATCCTAAGATAGAGATTATTCCCTATATCGCCACAGAATCGGGGGATTGGCAAAAAGAGATTTGCGGATGTGACGCGGTGATTAATCTAGCGGGAGAACCGATTTCGGAACGCTGGACCGGTGAAGCAAAACGAGCAATCGTCGCTAGTCGGGAAATCGGCACCGAGAAAATTGTCGAGGCGATCTCGCGTAGCGAGCGCGTTGCGACCGCACTGGCCGACCAGAAACCGAAAGTTTTAATTAACTCCTCGGCGATCGGTTACTATGGAACCAGTGAAACCGCTAGTTTTGACGAAAATAGCCCTCCCGGTGACGATTTTCTGGCAGATGTCTGTAAAAAGTGGGAAACAGCAGCCCAAAAAGTGAAAGATTACGGCACTCGTTTAGTCATTCTTCGCACGGGTATTGTTTTAGGCAATGGGGGTGCTTTAGGGAAAATGATCCCACCCTTCAAACTATTTGCCGGCGGACCGATTGGCAGCGGTCGTCAGTGGTTTTCTTGGATTCATCGGGATGATTTAATTAATTTAATTATCTATTGTCTCGATCGCCAGGGAATTAGCGGTACTTTCAACGCTACTGCACCCAATCCCGTCCGGATGAAAGAATTCTGTCAGATTTTAGGGGAAGTAATGAATCGTCCTTCTTGGTTGCCAGTGCCAGATTTTGCCCTCGAAATTCTCTTGGGAGAAGGAGCAAAAATCGTCTTAGAAGGTCAAGAAGTGCTGCCAAAAGCCACTCAAGCGCTCGGTTTTGACTATCGTTATCCTAATCTAGAAGCGGCCTTACAAGAAATCGTCCCGAAAATGTAGAAAGCTGATACAATAGCCGGACCGAGTGTTCTCAATCTATTTTTCACTCCAGACGGGATGGGAGAATAAAGAGGCAGCCACTCTCACCCCGCGCAGTTGATTTAACAGGGGTAAATGGCCCACGGGAGCGCTTAAATCCCAGATAAATTCCTGCGGGTATTTCGTCCAATTATTGCCATTTTTCCAGCCAATTTTCGGCCAGAGTTTCGGGAAATCTTGTCCCACACCTATCCATAATTTGCGCTGCACCGACCAACCGAATTTCCCTTCCGAATGAACTAACCAAAGATGATCAATAGTCTGAATGTCAACCTTGGGAAAAGCTTCTACTTCCGTAAAATAGACCCATTTCCTCTGTATTGCTCCTTCTCCTGCTAATTCACAGAGTTTTTGACGGGTGAGACTATCGGCAGTTTGAAAATCCTGTTTAGCCAATAATTCCTGTAAAAGTCGATAATCGATACCTTTAGCACTATCGAGGGGAACAACACCCGTGGGGAAATAATTAGCTAAAAATTCCTTGCTCTGATCGCTATTATCTTGGTATAGCAATTGATAAGCCTTACCTGTCACCAGATTAACAGGAGTGGGCTGCTGGGCCAACAAAAAATCTCTCAATACAGTTAGGCCACCTTCTCCGGCCCCGGCTAATTGTGTCAGGATTTGTAATTGATTTTTCGGCGACTCGGTGGCTAATTGACTCATCTTGCGGGTAATATCCTCGCTTTGTTCTTCTACTAACACGCCATTCTGGTCAGTCATATCATCACTTTTAAGACCACTCCTTCAATACTATTACCACTATTTCGGGGTCGCTGCTCGATTTTTTCCTGACAAAAAAGGGATTTTTAGCGGGTGGTTGATCGTACACTGAAAGAGAGAACTATTTTGGCTATCTAGATCACCGACGGTCAAAATTCCCTTGACTGAATCGGTGATGGGCAGAGATTGTAACAAAAATTATCGATTTTTTGACAAAAAACACCGATCATGCTATCAACTGAACCTAAAATCAGCAATTCCGGACAAAAATATTTAGCCTATCAAGATTGTCTATCCCCGAATCAAACCCTGTTCCCCCTGACAGCCAAGGTTAATAACCGTGATTGTCTAGAAATCGGTGGTTGTGATGTGACCACCCTAGTGGAACGTTTCGGTTCACCCTTGTATATTGTCGATGAAGTCACCCTCCGCACTGCCTGTCGTCAATACCTGCAAGGTTTCCAGACCCATTATCCCGGAGAATCTAGGGTAATTTATGCCTCGAAAGCGTGGAATTGTCTGGCCCTATCGGCCGTGGTCGCTAGGGAGGGATTAGGTTTTGATGTGGTGTCGGCCGGAGAAATTCACACGGTGTTAACCGCTTTAGACCAGATCAAGAAAACCGATGTGCCGATATACTTTCATGGTAATAACAAATCGATCGCCGAGTTAGAATATGCGATCGAGCATAACTGCATTATTGTCGTTGATAACTGGCTAGAGTTAGAAAATCTGGTTAAATTAGGCGAAAATCGTCCTGATAACCCTATTCCGATCCTATTGCGGTTAACCCCCGGCATCGAGTGCCACACCCACGAATATATTCGCACGGGTCACTTAGACAGTAAATTTGGTTTTGACCCCCATCAAATCGAAGCGGTATTTGACTATGTTTTAGCTCATCCGCTGCTGAATTGTCTGGGTTTACACGCTCACATCGGTTCCCAGATTTTTGAACGTCAACCCCACCAAGACTTAGCCGCTGTGCTGGCAGATTGGTTTAAATTAGGTTTAGAACGGGGTTTACCCCTAGAGCAATTAAACGTCGGTGGTGGTTTAGGGATTCGCTACCTCGAAAGTGATGACCCCCCAAGTATCGAGGAATGGGTGCAAGCGGTGTCCTTAGCAGTGGCTAAAGCTTGTCAGGAAAGAGGTATCGCTTATCCGCTGCTCATTGCCGAACCGGGACGCTCTCTGATTGCCACCGCTTGCGTAACGGCCTATACAGTGGGTAATCGCAAGGAAATCCCCGAAATCCGCACCTATATCGCCGTTGATGGCGGAATGTCTGATAATCCCCGACCGATTACCTATCAATCGGTTTACCGGGCCGTGGTCGCCAATAAAATGAGTCAAGAATGTCAGGAAGTGGTGACAATAGCTGGAAAGCATTGTGAATCTGGCGATATTCTAATTAAGGATATTACGCTACCGAAAACCAACCCGGGGGATATTTTAGTGGTTTTAGCCACAGGAGCCTATAACTACAGTATGGCTTCTAATTACAACCGCTTACCCCGTCCGGCGGCGGTAATTGTCCACAACGGAGAAGCTAATCTGATCCTTGAACGGGAAAATCTGGCGGATTTGCTGCGTCAAGACCGTTTACCGAAAAATTGGGTTTAAAGCCTCGCCCTTTTAGGGCGACTTTATAGGATGTATGATATTAAGAATAGGGGGCCGGGTAAGCAACCGCTTAAAAAACCCAGTCATCAACCGATGAACGCACCTTGAAAAC
>NZ_JADBTF010000268.1:0-2997 GCF_020246295.1 Microcystis sp. M090S1
CCAAGACCCCACACCCCACACCCCACACCCCACACCCCACACCCAACCCCCAAGACCTGATTGCTATATCATAAGAAAGACAGGGGAAATCTTAAAAAAATCGAGAAAGTTTTCCCCCTCGATTACTTTTTCCCATAAAAAAACTGCACTAGAGGTAACTGTTAATGGTCGTCAGTCGTGATAAGGCTCCCACGGCACAGGAAACGTTTATGCAAATGGCACAAGCGGCCGGTTTACGCGGTCGCTTGTTGGTTACATTGGGTTTACTGATTCTGCTCCGTTTTGGGATGTTTGTACCGATACCCGGTTTGGATCGGGCAAGATTAGCAGAAATTATTCAAGGTAACGCCGCTTTGGGAATCCTTGACCTGTTTACCGGGGGAGGATTATCGACGTTAGGGATTTTTGCCCTCGGCATTCTTCCCTATATCAACGCCTCAATTATCGTGCAACTGCTCACCGCTGCCCTTCCTTCTTTGGAAGATTTACAGAAAAATGAAGGAGAAGCAGGACGGCGAAAAATTGCCCAAATTACCCGTTATATTGCCTTTGGTTGGGCAATTATTCAAAGCATCGGTATTACTCTCGGTTTATTGGTGGCTAACGGCGTTGTGGCCGGAACTTTACCCTCGATCGCCGCTACGGTTCTCGCTTTAGTGGCCGGTTCTATGTTCGTGATGTGGATTTCGGAACTGATCACAGAACGCGGTCTGGGAAATGGAGCATCTTTGTTGATTTTTGTCAACATTGTCGCTGTTTTACCGAAAACCCTCGGTGATACGATTACTTTTGCTCAACAGGGTGGCCGACAAGCGATCGCTCAAGTGGTGATTCTCTTGCTGGTTTTCTTGGTGATGATTATCGGCATTGTTTTTGTTCAGGAAGGAACCCGTCGGATTCCGATTGTTTCTGCCCGTCGTCAGGTCGGTCGTCGTCTCTATCGGGAAAGAACCAGTTATCTACCCCTACGACTCAATCAAGGGGGCGTGATGCCGATTATTTTCGCCTCGGCAGTGTTGGTGTTACCTTTCCAATTGGTGCAAGCTTTACCCACGGATAACCCGGTCGGTCAGGTTTTAGTCCAGTTGGTTAATGCCCTGCGTCCCGATAGTTGGGGTTATGTGGCTTTTTATAGCTTACTAATTCTCGGTTTTAGTTTCTTCTACGCTTCCCTGATCGTTAACCCCAAAGATATGTCCCAAAACCTGAAAAAAATGGGGGCCAGTATTCCGGGGATTCGACCGGGGACTGCTACTACTAATTATCTGGAAGGGGTGCTGAATCGTCTCACCCTTTTGGGCGCTCTCTTTTTAAGTTTGGTGGCTACTGTGCCGACTGTAGTAGAAAGCGCCACCGGTGTCACCACTTTTCGCGGTTTGGGGGCAACTTCCCTGTTAATTCTGGTGGGGGTGGCGATCGATACTGCGAAACAAATTCAAACCTATGTCATGTCTCAACGCTATGAGGACATGATTAAACAGTAGTTAGATAGTTAACCAGTGACCTTTTAGCGGTTACTGGTTGTTTTTTCCCTTAAAACCCTGTATTTAATCCATGAGCAAACGGATCGGTGTGATATTTTTGGGACCGCCCGGATCGGGAAAAGGGACCCAAGCGGCAAAATTAGCGGAATCTCTGACGATTCCCCATATTTCTACCGGTGAAATTTTACGTCAAGCAATTACAGAGAAGACAGAACTTGGTCAGCAAGCACAAGCTTATGTGGAAAAGGGAGAATTAGTCCCCGATGAGTTGTTATTAGGTTTAATTCAGGAACGTTTAAAACAGCCTGACAGTGCTAAGGGTTGGATTCTTGACGGTTTTCCCCGCACGGTGGCACAGGCGAGCTTTTTAGACGCATTACTGGAAGAATTGGCCGATAGTTACACCTATGTGGTCAATTTGGCTGTACCAGATACGGTCTTAATTGAGCGTCTCATGCAACGCGGTCGTCAAGATGATACTAAAGAAACGATCTCCCGTCGCCTACAGGTTTATATCGACCAAACTGCCCCCGTTTTAGATTATTACGGTCAAAAGGGGACTCTTAACCATATCGACGGTAATCAACCGATGGACGCGGTTACGGCGGCTTTAACAGCAGTTGTCACTCCTGTTTAAAGTTTCTCTCAGAATCAATTCAGTAATCAGTAATCAGTAATCAGTCAATAAAAATTACCACTTTTTATAAGTTTTTTATATCAAACAAGCTTTAATAGTTGAGAATATTTAAATTTACATTTCGCAATATTTATCTTTTGTTAAGAATTTATTGAAAATAATTCTCATTTGTTTACGAGGTTGCAATACTTCCAGCGATTATGGTATAATTTCGCAGTATGAAATGATGGGATGTTCTGTGCTTTTTTGGGTTTTTAGCTGTCTGTTGATCCTGAAAACCCTTGCTAAATCTACACTGACCTATTCAGCAACAGCAATAACCGGCAGTTAAAGAGCCTTTTTTAAGCCAACCCGTTGATCAATTAATTGTGTAGTTTTGTTGCAAAGAGAAAGTTTTTTTGACAAAAAGAACAGAATATGCTGCGAGTCCATCTATTTTGAGTCTTGTACTAATTCTCGCTCATAAAAATTACACACCGAATTATCCCATTTAAGTTCCCCATTTTCCCCATTTTCCCCCTTTTCCCCCTTTTTAAGGGGGATGCCGAAGGCAGGGGGATCGGGTATTTAGTTTTACTGGCTGCGTTACAGTTCGTTAAGGCTAAATTTAAAATAAACTCAATTGTCCTTCTTGTTTTAAGCGCCAGTTATCATCACCAACTCTCTGGGCAATATCTTCGAGGACGCTTAGAATCGTCTGATTTTCGGGAGTTGTGCCATTTTTTAACAGAGGTAATATAGCAATTCTCTGACTTATGAGGTACAGTAGCAACAGTGAGTAAACCAATTGCGAATATCTTTTTGAGTAACTTCTAACATAGCCAATTCAATCCCTTCTATTAAGTCTTTGTAAGTTCTCGCCTTCAGTTTTCTTAA
>NZ_JADBTF010000269.1:0-3311 GCF_020246295.1 Microcystis sp. M090S1
TTGATCAAAATTTATCCACATAACCCACCTCCTGTTCTGTGTTACTATTATACCATGCTCACACAGAACCTAGAAGAGCCGGGTGCGGAATGTGTGGTAGAATATGTCCCGCCTCCATTTCGGGAAACAAATTTTTTCAAAAACGATGATCGTTTCTTCCCCCCCCGTAAGTATCGTGATCCCGACCTACCAAGGCGAGAGATTTTTAGAGGAAACACTTGCGTCAGTCCGAGCGCAAACCTATCCGGCTTTAGAGATTATTATTTCCGATGACGGCTCGACCGATCGCACTTTAGAGATCGTTAAAGACTTTCAACAACAAACCGCGTTAGATTGTCAAGTCTTCACTCATGAGCACTTGGGGATGGTCGATAATTGGAATTGTGCGGTTTCCCGATCGAGGGGTAAATATATTAAATTTTTATTACAAGATGACCTTCTTGACGCAAATTGTGTGTCGGAAATGGTCGAACTGGCGGAGAGCGATAGAGAGATTGGATTGGTGTTTTCCCGTCGCGATCTTCTTCTGTCGGAGGAGGCGAAAACGAACGATACCTGTTTGGCGATCGTGCGTCAGATCGAGAATTTACATTCCGGTTGGTCACGACTCGCGTTAGTTCAGTCGGGAAGAAGTTTATTAAGCGACCCGCGTTTTTTAGAGGGATGTATTAATAAAATCGGCGAACCCAGCACGGTTTTAATCCGCAAAGAAGTTTTCGATACCGTAGGGGAATTCGATCCTGATCTCTGCCAACACGTGGACATCGATATGTGGTGTCGGATCATGCTGAACTATAAGGTGGGATTTATTGATCGAACTCTCTCGTTTTTTCGCGTGCATCTTTCCCAGCAAACCTTACAGAATCAACAGAGTGATCGCATCTCAACCGACCTGCAACTCTTTTTGCGTAAAATGATGGTCGATCCTTGCTATAGCGAGCTTCCCACCTGTTTAACCAGCGCGACCCATGTAAAACTCAAGGAAGAAAGAGACGATCTGCTCGCTCGGAATACAACCCACCAACAGAGAATTCAAGAACTGGAAATTACCGAGTCAGAGTTACAAGCAGAACGAAGTAAACATTTACATCTTATCGAAAAAATATCTACAGAATTGCAGAAAGCTCAAGATGTCATTACAGGAATGGAAAGTAGTAAGTTCTGGAAAATTAGAACGACTTGGAAACAAACGAAGCGAGTGTTAAGACTTCCAGACAACGATTGAGCATCGAGCGACCATTCTCTATTAAAAACCGATTTTTTTCTTAAATTCGTGCCAGAGCGCGAGCATCGTCCCTAATTTACTCTCTCGCATCTCTTGCAAGGGACGGATCGCTTCCGTAAGCTCTTCCACTTCCCGTCGAGCGTTCAAAAAGTCCTTTTGGGTTTTGGATAATTCCTGCTCGAGTTCTCTCTCATGGTCTTCTAACTGTTGGATTCTGAGAATAGCCCGATCTCGTTGCGCTACAAAATCATCGAGCCGCTCGCCCAACTCTTCAACTGTTAATCGATTCTCGTGGATGACTTCCCTCAATTCATCGATTTTCGACCAATTCCCGTAGATACATTCAAATAGAATTTCTATATTTTGTAGATAAAGTTCTCGATGATTTTGAAAGATTCGGGTATGGAGAGCGATCGCTCTTGAATTCGCCTCCGTATTTCTAGAAGATTTTTTTTGTCGATAATAAAACAAAATTTCTGAAATTCTATATACTTTTCTTCCCGTTTCGATTATCGCTAGCCAGAAATCGTAATCTTCCCAGCCATCGTTCATATTAGGATTATATCCGTCGACTTTCTCCCAGTCGGATTTTCTAAAAAAACCGGAGCAGAAAATCACGTTCTGTACTAATATATCGGGAAATCGGTAGGGAGGTAACTCCCATTTACCCTGCCGCTCGCCGAAAAACTCCACCTCGCAGTAAACGATCCCCGTATCGGGATTATCATCGAGAATTTTTACCGCTTTCTCTAAATATTCGCTACCGATTCGGTCATCGGCATCGAGGGGCAGGATATATTTACCCCTCGCGTGGGAGATCGCTGTATTGCGAGCGCTAACCACTCCCCGATTCTCGGTACGGATCACCCGCGTTCTCTTTCGTCGGTAATCTCGTAGGAGATCGTTCGTCAGCCCCGTCAGCCCGTCGTCCGATCCATCATCGACGATAATAATCTCGAAATCTTGATAGGTCTGTCCGAGAACCGATTGGATCGCTTCATCGAGATAAATACCTTGGTTATAGCAGGGAACGATGACGGAGACGGTGGGGGATAGTTCGCTCATCTACAGGAAGGGGGGATCGATCGGATGTCGCCCGAATCATACCACGGAAGCGATCGATGCGGAACCCGTCACATTAGACATCTCCAAAAATCTATACCCCAGTCATAGCAATGAACTTGGCTGATAAAAACTTGATGCTAAATTTAGTTCAAGAAAAAGTTACAGCCTTTCTCAGATAGATGAGGCGTCGTGTTCTAAATCTGTGGAAGCGAGTTTAAATGGCACAGCCAAATTCTCGTGTTTTACCAATTTAAGCGGCATCAGGTAACGGCAAATCCTTGATGGGCTGGGGTTTTTGAATTTTTCGGTAGTTTCTCGATGGCACACCCTTGAGAGCAAGTGCCGAAAAATCATTGACCCGAATATTGAGGTGATGGCTCAAACGACCAGCAGTTGGTTGGGGTTTCTTATCCCAGGGTCCTGTAGCGAGCGGTTCGCAGACAGCAGCGATCGCTTTAAGTAAACAACCAGCCAACAAAGCCAGACCAATTCGACGCCTGATAGAATTCTCCGTCCAAGCTCTCGGCATCTCCATCCCCGCTGTATCCTGAGCCACAAAGAAATTAGTTTCAACTGGGGAACGATGACTGTAGGCCAGACGCAATTCGACGGTAGTCAACTCCCTCGCCATAGTCCCAATGAGTAGAGGACGGTCATAGTCAGGATGATCTACTTTTACCACATCTAGGATAGTCTGGGCAAAGTCTTCAAAGTGAAGCTGATTCCACCGTCTCACTCGTATTTCTTTTTCTTCTTCGATGACAGTAAAATCTCAGCAATTCTCATTTTGAAATAAATATACTTTGCACGGCTACAACTTGCATTTTTTACTCAAGGACAATAATATAGTTTAAGAGTCATAATTAGAAGCAAAGCACTCATTGAAAACATGATTAACCTAGAATTCACGGAAGAAGAAAAGAACTCACTGTCTTAGGAAAGATTTCATCATCCCCATCCCCGGGTTCAACTGAAGATGGAAGTTCTCTGGTTAAAGAGCCAAAAGATACCGCACAAAAAA
>NZ_JADBTF010000027.1:0-23525 GCF_020246295.1 Microcystis sp. M090S1
AACGAATAGGCTTTTTCCATGTATCACATTTTAGCATATATTTCGTAAATGTGCTAATATTTAACAGTAAAGCCGTCGTTCTACGACGGGGTTTCAGACCCAAAATTTTCGATGATCAGCACAAGCCACCTCCTAATTGAGCTTTTTTATGAAAATTCTGGTCTTAAATGCGGGATCGAGCAGTCAAAAAAGTTGTTTGTACGATTTAGAGTTTCTCCCCGGCCATCCTCCGCAACCAATTTGGCAAGCGGGGATCGATTGGACGGTTAACCCTGATTACGCGGTTTTAACGGTAAAAGCTCAGGGAATTAAACAGGAAATTAATCTTTCTAGTCAGGATCGTCCGGCGGGTATCGCTCGGATGTTAGATACCTTAGTCACTGGCGAAACTAAGGTAGTAGCCAACCTCGCCGACATTAGTATAGTCGGTCATCGAGTTGTCCATGGTGGCACGGAATATTCCCAGGCTACCATCATCACTCCCCAAGTCAAAGAAACGATTAAAAAGCTGATTCCCCTGGCTCCTAGTCATAATCCCGCTCATTTAGAAGGAATTGAGGCGATCGAGCAAGTTTTGGGCGATGTTCCTCAAGTAGCAGTGTTTGACACCGCTTTTCATCGTTCTATCCCTCCTGAGTCTTCTCTTTATCCCATTCCCTACCAATGGAGTGAACTGGGAATCCGTCGCTATGGTTTTCATGGCACCAGTCATCAGTACTGCTCCCAACGAGCCGCCGAATTGTTAGGAAAACCCCTGGAATCCTTGAAAATGGTGATCTGTCATCTGGGCAATGGTGCTTCCCTATCGGCAGTCAAGGGGGGTAAAAGTATCGATACTACTATGGGATTTACTCCCCTAGAGGGATTGATGATGGGAACCCGCAGCGGTTCGATCGATCCAGGGATTCTGATTTATCTAGAGCGAGAATATCAATATAATCCCGATAGTTTAAATAGTTTACTCAATAAAGAATCCGGTTTAAAGGGAATTTCCGGTATTTCTGGGGATATGCGGGCAATTACCACGGCGATGGCCGAAGGCAACGAGAGGGCAAAATTAGCATTTGAGATGTATATTCATCGTCTGAAAGGTTTAATCGGATCGATGATCGCTTCTCTAGAGGGGTTGGATGTGTTGGTATTTACGGCAGGAATCGGCGAAAATTCAGCTTTAGTACGGGAAAAAGCCAGTCAAGGCTGGCCTTTTTTGGGTTTAGAGTTAGATTTAGCTAAAAATGCCGCTCGTCCCCGGGATGAGGATATCGCCAGCGAGACATCTAAAGTGCGAGTGATGGTAATTGCTACGGCGGAAGATTGGGCGATCGCACGAGAATGCTGGCATTTATCTCAATAGACCTTACCTTTGGCCATTCTCTTTTGGCTGTTCCGTTGCGGGAATCTCCATAATCGGATGGTTAAGAGCAATCATCAAATGGTCTCCCTCTTGGCTAATACTGCTCGGACTGCTCGCGATTTGGGAGAGGGGATCATTGCGTTCCGAGACGAAGTAGGAGCCAATAGCGATCGCCATAGCGGTGAAAATTGCGCCACCATAAACATAATATTGCCGACGACGCTGACCATCGACTTTTCTGAACACCTGTTCTGCCAATCGGTCGCTGGCCATAGTAACCGGTACGGGAATTTGCTTTAAATTAGTTTGTAATCCCAAGAGCTGCTGATAGAGTTTTTTAGCGGCAGCATCATGGTCTAACCAATGCTGAACTAGCTTCCGTTCCTCTACCGTTACTTCGTTATCAATATAGGCACTAATTAAATCGAAACGATGAGCTTCTTCGTTATCCTCATCTAAGAATAAAATATCCTCGGTTGCGGAGTTGCAATCGCTGTCATCGTGACGTAACAAAGACTTGATCCATTGAACGTCTTCGGGTTGATAATTATTCATGGTTGACCTCGACCAGAAGCGATCGGTATACAATCACTTTTTACCAGCACGGAGCTAGTTAAATTTAACGACTCCTCATTTCGACCGTTAGTGCCGAATCACCACAATTTTATTTAGCCTTCCGTAAAATAGGGCTGTAAAACAGATTGTAATTTAGCGCGAGCGCGAGCAATGCGGGATTTAACAGTTCCTAAAGAAACTCCCGTGATCTCGGC
Source organism: Microcystis sp. M090S1 (assembly GCF_020246295.1). Lineage (NCBI taxonomy): Bacteria > Bacillati > Cyanobacteriota > Cyanophyceae > Chroococcales > Microcystaceae > Microcystis > Microcystis sp. M090S1. Next base: position 2,125 of record NZ_JADBTF010000027.1, read on the forward strand.
AATTTCTTCGTAGGCCATGCCTTCAATTTCTCGCAGAATAATAGTTGTCCGAAAAGCTTCTGGTAAATCAGCGATCGCCGCCTGTAATTGATCGTAGAATTCGTGGGTAGTGAGATGTTCATCGGGACTGGGGTAATCGGACTCGATATCCCAATCGATTTCGCCATCTTCCACGCGCCGGGGAGCATCGAGGGAAATGGGGTGATTAACCCGTTTGCGTTTCCGCAATTCGTCGTAAAAAAGATTAGTGGCAATGCGACTTAACCAACCGCGGAACTTGAGGGGTTCATGGAGACGGTTAATATTGCGATAGACGCGAATCCAGACCTCTTGAGCCAAATCAGCGCGATCTTGCCAATCGGGAGCCAAATGATAGAGTAATTTATCAATATGAGCTTGATAGCGCCGCAGCAGTTCCGCAAAAGCTGCTCGATCGGGCTGGCACCCTTCCTGACAGCGTGCAATTAGATCGTAGTTGGAGAGTTTGTCAGGGGACACGGGGTTTTGAGACTTGTTGGCCTCAAGTGACCAAGATGCTGGAATCGATTGACTCATGGGATTTCCTCTAAGGATATAAACTCCTCACTCAGAGCTTGAGGACGGGAGAATTCAGTAAAGGTTCCCGAAAATAAATAATTTTTTTCCCATATTTTGATTCTAACCGATCGGGGCATTCATCTGGGGGAGCAAGGGAGCAAGGGAGCAGCAAGTGGGGAGGTGGGGTAGTGGGGTAGTGGGGTAGTGGGGAGAATACATAAAAGCTGTCTCGGAGTCTCGGAGTCTCCTGAATAGCTCTGTAAGTTAGGTTTTTTCCTTAGCGAGAATAAAGACGCTGCCCTCGCTGCCGCGGCCGATGCGGAGATCTTCATCGAGATAGGTGATATCGAGCCAACCTGTTTGTTGGCGATTATTGAAAGAAAAATCGAGGGGAGGAAATTTTTTGCCACTCTCGATCGCTTCGATAAATTCTTGGGGAGAATGATAATTGAGAAGACGTTGCAGACCGAGGATCGAGCGCTCAAATTTGACCATTACCCGACGCTCGGATGTGGGTTCAAAGGTAGCGGAGACGATTACTGCCCCTTCTAGCCAAGGTACGCCGATAATTTCGGCGATATTGTAGAGTTTGGCCTTGTTCAGGTCGAGATATTGATAAATTTGCCCTAATTGAAAAAAAGGTAGGCGATCTATTCCCAGAATGTTGCGGCTGCTGGTGAATAGCAAACGCCAATTGCCCCCTAATAGTTGTTTAACTTCGAGGGGATGGGGATGGGGATTGTGATCCTCCAATTGTTCGATCGCCGCTAAAATCCGCACACGGTCGCTTTCCGTGGCCAGGAGTCCGCGATTTCTACCAGCGATCAATTCTAATAATTTCGCTTTGGCATCCATAGAATAGACCTCTTGTAAAAATCAAAAATTGTTGTTAGGGTTAGGAGTCAGTAGCCAGGAGAATTACGAATGAATAATAATCAATTAAATGGTCTATTTATAGATTTTAGGCAATTTAATCCTTATTTGTGCCGTTTTTGAACCCTCAAAAATTAATTATGCAAGAGGTTTGATCTCCCTTATTTTATCAACTACCTCAACCCGCTGGGCGATCACTCAAGGTTTTGGCTGGCCCTCAGAGGCTCACCTGCGCCGATGATTTGAGAGTTTCAACGGGGTTTTAACCTCGGTGAGCGGCATTTTCAACTGTTGACTTGATTATTTTAACACAGATTAAATGCCGCAGTTTTAAAACTTTTTCATAACCGTAATTAAGTGATCAAAATAGGTAGTAATTGCGTTTTTCTCTGAGTCGCTAAAATACTCTAAGCTGTATTGTTTTAAGGCTTCTAAGGCCGAAATCATCGCCCGATCGTTATCAACGATACTATTAGCATTATCCCGCAGTTTTCGAGCTTGTTGACTATAAACAAGTAAATCAGGCTCTAAATTGACGATAGTATCTAAATCGCTATCGCTGAGATAGCGAGTTTGATCATCCGCTTGTTGCCAAATAGCGATCGCTGATTGCTGATAGGGCCAATTAGCGAAACTGATGATTCTCGCTTTTGGGATTAATTGCTGGGCGCGCTCACTCAAAGGCATCGATCGCTCTCCGTTAGGTCAGATTAGGCAGTTAAGATCACTTCTATCATAAATGATCGAAAAATTAGCGATAACTCCAGATTTTTTGAAATCTATCCAAGAGGATCGCTTACAATAAACAAAAGCTAAGTCATTATAATTTGATCATCATGTCAGTTTTAATAGCGATCGGTGTACTTGCCCTATTAATTGTCGTTCACGAATTGGGTCATTTTGCCGCTGCTCGTTGGCAATCTATCCATGTTAATCGCTTTTCCATCGGTTTTGGTCCAGCTTTAGCTAAATATCAAGGTAAAGAAACGGAATACGCCCTCCGCGCCATTCCTTTAGGGGGTTACGTTGGTTTTCCCGATGACGATCCCGATAGTCAAATTCCCAATAACGATCCTGATTTATTACGCAATCGTCCTGTTTTCGATCGAGCTATCGTCATTAGTGCGGGAGTAATTGCTAATTTAATTTTTGCCTATTTTTTGCTTGTTACCCAAGTCGCTACGGTGGGTTTTCCCCAAATTAACTATCAAGAAGGGGTAATTATTCCAGAGGTTTTTACGGCTGAAAATTCCGTCGCTAAACAAGCGGGAATGCAAGCGGGGGATATTGTTCTCGCTATCAATGATCAGCCCCTTGGTGCTTCTCAAAATGCCATTATTGACTTCCGTGACATTATTCAATCTTCCCCCGATCAACCCCTAAAATTAACCATCAAACGCCCGACAGAAACGATCAATTTAATCGTTACTCCTGAATTGGGAAGTGATGGTCAGGGTAAAATTGGGGTTAGATTGGCTCCTAACGGTGAAGAAACTCGCCTGAAAGCCGATAATTTTGGGCAAGCTTTTAGCTTGGGTGCGGGTGAATTTCAACGATTAACCCTATTAACCGTTCAAGGTTTTGGGCAGTTAGTTAGTAACTTCAAAGACAGTGTTCAACAGGTAGCAGGACCAGTTAAAATTGTCGAATATGGAGCGGCAATCGCTCGTAATGATGCGGGTAATCTTTTTCAATTTGCCGCCCTAATTAGTATTAACTTAGCGGTAATTAATATTCTGCCTTTACCTGCTCTTGATGGCGGTCAATTAGTATTTTTATTAATCGAGGCTTTGGTAGGTAAACCTCTCCCGACTAAACTGCAAGATAACATCATGCAAACAGGTCTAGTTTTACTCTTAGGATTAGGAGTTTTCTTAATCGTGCGCGACACGGCTAACCTAGCAGTTTTTCAGGATTTATTCCAGTGATGGACTCTCGAAAAAAAACTGAACCTCAACTGCGCGCCCTAGAAATTTTAAGCAACTTAAAGCGATTATATCCAGAGGCAACCTGTAGCTTAAATTATCAAACTCCCGTGCAGTTATTGGTGGCAGTGATTCTCTCGGCACAATGCACTGATGAGCGGGTAAATAAGGTGACTCCTGCTTTATTCGCTCGTTTTCCCGATGCTAAATCCTTAGCTTTTGCCGAGCGAGAGGAGTTAGAAACGCTCATTCGTTCCACGGGATTCTATCGCAATAAAGCTAAAAATATTCAGGGTGCTTGTCAAAAAATCCTCAAGGATTTTCAGGGGGAAGTACCCAAGACAATGGCGGAATTATTAACTTTACCCGGGGTAGCTAGAAAAACGGCTAATGTGGTACTCGCTCACGCTTACGGGATTATTGAGGGGGTGACAGTAGATACCCACGTTAAGCGCTTAAGTAATCGTTTGGGTTTAACTACTAATAACAATCCAGTGAAAATTGAACGGGATTTAATGGCTTTACTACCTCAACCGGATTGGGAAACTTTTTCTATTAGTATTATTTACCACGGCCGGGCAGTTTGTAAAGCAAGAAATCCCGCTTGTTTTTCCTGTCAATTAGCCACTCTTTGTCCCGCAGTAAACAGTAAACAGTAAACAGTAAACTGATAACTCACACCTGATAAGTAGGGAGGCACAATTATTTGTAGGATGGGTTAGCGGTAGCGTAACCCATGCAGGCGTTGGGTTTCATGCTTCAACCCAACCTACGTTCATCTTATATTTAATTCCACCCACCTACTTAACTGGTAACTGAATCACTGGTAACTGAATCACTGATAACTGATAACTGATAACTGATAACTGATGTGGGGGGCTATAATGGGAAAAAATAGCTCATCCATCAATCTTATGAGTCAAGGATCTCGGCAAGAAATAAAAACCCAAGCAATAATCCTCGCTACCTTTGTGGCGATTTTTTGGCTGTTAGAGATTTTAGATCAATTTGTTTTTCGGGGCAGTTTAGACATTTTCGGGATTATTCCGCATCAAGTCATCGGATTGCGGGGTATTCTTTTCGCACCTTTCCTACACGGTGACTTTCCCCATCTTATCGCTAATACGGTTCCTTTCCTGATTCTCGGTTGGTTGGTGATGTTACAGGAAACCAGTGACTTTTTTATTGTTACCGGCTTGACTATGCTGGTGGGGGGGTTAGGAGTCTGGTTATTTGCTACTCCCGGATCCATCCATATCGGGGCAAGTATCTTGATTTTTGGCTATTTAGGTTTTTTATTACTGCGGGGCTATTTCCAAAGAAATATTCCTTCTATACTCTTGTCAATTCTAGTCTTTTTACTCTACGGTGGCACAATTTGGGGCGTTTTGCCTTCCCGTCCGGGGATTTCTTGGCAAGGACATTTATTTGGTTTCCTAGGCGGGGTTTTAGCCGCCAAATTAATCGCCACCGAAAAGAAACATTATCCCTAAATGGGGGAACCTTCTATCTCGCTACATACTTCATAAAAATCGGTGACAGGAGGTTTCGCAAACAGAGGAGCCATAGATTTCAGCAATAATTCGTGGGCTTCGCTTTTATTTGCCTCCATATCATCGATTTTATCCCAGATGATTACGGCAATTCCTTCGTCGGTTCCGGGTTTTTGCAACAGAAAGGCCCCCTGGAATCCGGTGGAATAGGTGGAAACGGCTTTTTCGTAGAGTTTTTGGGCCTCGGAAAAACACCCCGGTTTGAATTCACCAATAGCCACATAGGCATATTTATGTTTGAGAAAATCGAGAAATTCTGGCATGGCAATGAGGGGAAATGGAATAAATCGTTCTTTCTACTCTCATTAAAACTTAGATCGATCGCCCCCTCCGCCCCATCGACATATTTTTTTAACTAAGCTTCCCCAATTGTCTCTTTTTTTGTTAGCTTATATGTAGTCGTTATGAGTTTGTATAATTTCTATGATCAAAATCGTTGGTATTAATGGCAGTTTACGCCCCGGATCCTATAGTGCGATGGCGTTAGAAGTTGCTATCAGTCGAGTACAGGGGTTAGGAGTAGAAACGGAGATAATTGACCTGAGAAAACTCTCTTTACCCTTCTGTAACGGGGGAGATGACTATTCTGACTATCCCGATGTGGCCAAAATGCAGCAAACGGTTAAATCGGCAGCGGGATTAATTTTGGCGACACCGGAGTATCATGGCAGTGTCAGTGGTGTGATGAAGAATGCCCTAGATTTAATGAGTTTTGAGGAGTTATCGGGAAAGGTTGCTGGATTAATCAGTGTTTTAGGCGGCCAATCCAATAGTAACGCCCTAAATGACTTAAGAATCATTCTCCGTTGGGTTCACGCTTGGGTAATTCCGGAACAAATTGGCTTAGGACAAGCGTGGAAAGTCTTCAACGAAGAAGGAGAAATCCTTGACGAGAAGCTTTCCCAACGTTTTGACGCTTTTGCGCGAAGTTTAGTCGATAATACCCGTAAACTCAACGATATCTAGTAATATCGATGGTGATTTTACCGGTGAAATGGGGAATTGGGGCGGCAGGTTTCGATAATTGTACTCTTACCTGTCGCACTCGATCGAGTTGTAGGATATCCTCAGCGATAACCGTGGCCAATTTTTCCACTAGGGCAAATTTGCCGGTTTCAATCTGGTGTTTGACAATTTCGATCGCCTGTCGATAATCTAGGGTATCTTCAATTGCGTCACTTTTGCCAGCAATGCTGATATCAAGTTCTAGGGATAAATCCACCTCAAACCATTGACCTAAAACCTGTTCTTCGGCCAGATATCCTGTATAACCGTAGGCACGAATTCCTGTAACGTGAATAGTATCCATAGATAGTTAAATTTAAAAACTGGCAGCGTTGGTCACAAAGATGAAGTGTAACCTAATTTGGTATCGACGACCCACTCCCCAAAACGAAAACTTCCTACCCGACCATTAAGATAACTGCTATAAATTATAGTTTAGACGGCTCTTACCTGTTCGGCGTAATCTTTGGAGCGTAGTTGACGGAAACCTTGAAAAGCCAGTTGTCTCAAATTTAGAGGTAAATAGGAAAGCAGTAAACCCAGTCTAGCTCGTCGGGATTTTCCTAACAATTGCGAGGCTTTTTCTATTAAAACTCGCCCAGCTTCGGTTTCTCCCTTTTCAATTAATTTTATTCCCAAAGATTCCTGTAAAAAAGCCGCTTTTTTTACTCTTTCTTCTTCTAATTTTACATCATTAAAGTGATAACCTTCTGTACAAAACAGTTTTGCTTGCAAAAAGTGAACCGCTTGTTTTAAGCTAGTTTGACCGCCATGGAAACGATATTCCATTAATAATTCTGGCAGAAAATAAGCTTGTTTTCCCGCTAAAGCTAAACGCACTAATAAATCAAAATCTTCACAACCATCCGCTTGAGAGCGCATATAATCCACATCGGCTAAAGATTGATAACGAAAAAGAGTCGAACCCACCTGTAAACTTTGATAGTAAAAAGTTTGTCTCTCTAAATCAGTAATAATCCCTTTTTGTAATCTGTCTTTGCCCCATTTTGCTGAATTTTCCTGGGTTGCTGAGGCAACTTTTTGTCCAAATTTATCAATAATCCAGTGATCGGTACAGACAAAATCAACGTTTTTTTCTTGATCTAAAATAGGGACAGTTTTCGCTAAAAATTCAGGAGTTAGTCCATCATCATCATCGAATTTAATAAAATATTCTCCCCGAGCAGCCGTAAAACCCGATCGCATATTTAAACTTCTACCAAGATTTTGGGGATGACGCAGATAAATTATTCTCGAATCCCGAAATGCTGCCACCACTTCTGGGGTATGATCAGAAGAACCATCATCACAAACAATTAACTCAAAATCTTCATAAGTCTGCCGCAAGACACTATTAATCGAATAGCTGAGATAATCGGCGCGGTTATAGGTGGGAATACAAACAGTTACTTTCGGCATAATATTTTCAGTAATCAGCTTCTGAAGGCAAGAGGCAACAGGCAAAAGGCAAAAGACAGTATCTGGCAATTCTCCTCCCTAAAAAGAAGGTTAGAAACTAAGTACATCAAAGCTTTTAGCTTAACAAATTAGGTTTTAGATTGGTCGAGTGGAGAGTGTTATAGCAGTTATCTTAATGGTGAGATAGGAAGTTTTCCTTTTGGGGAGTCGGTCGTCAATACCAAATTAGGTTATACTTCATCTTTACGAGAAACGCTATAAGTAAAAAGCAATCTCGGAGTCTCGGAGTCTCCTGTCTCCAGGTTAAAAAGTATTTTTACATTTTTCCAAAGGAATGTTAAGTTTTAGGGTATTGAATGAGTAACCTTGATAGCCATGGCTCCTAAAATAGCAGGGATTATCTGTACCCACAACCGCGATCACTACCTAGAAGGAGCGATCGATAGTCTTTTAGGGCAAACCTGCCCAGATTGTGAGATTTTAGTGGTTGATAACGCATCTACCGATAAAACCCGTCAAGTGGCCCAGTCGCGTCTGGGAGATGGGCGGCTAAAATACGTTTACGAACCTATTTTAGGGCTATCTACCGCCAGAAATCGCGGGGCGAAGGAAACTAGAGCGCCGATTTTAGCCTATTTGGATGACGATGCGATCGCTAGTCCTCAATGGTTGCAAATTCTGTTAAATGCCTACGAAAATAACGAAAAACTGGCAGTAGCGGGGGGAAAAGTCACCTTAATTTGGCCGCAAGGCTACAGTCAACCCAATTGGTTATCCGATGAGTTAGCAGGTGGTTTAGGGGCTTTCGATTTGGGCGACAATGTGGTATATATCAGCCAAGCGGATTTAACTCCGCGAGGGGTTAATTACTCAATCCGGCGGGATTTCTGGGAGAAGATTGGCGGTTTTGACCCTAATTTGGGAAGAATTGGTAAAAAACTTCTCTCTAACGAGGAATTATACACTACAGAACTAGCACTCGCCCAGGGATGGCAAGTAGGCTATTTTCCCGCAGCATTGGTGGAACACAATGTTGCCCCGGAAAGAATCAATCGTCAATGGTTTATGCGTCGTAGTTGGTGGCAAGGCATCAGCGAACACTACCGGGAAGAAGTGGCAGGAAGGACGGGATTGGCTCAATTTAGGCGAGGAGGTGAGCGTTTGGTGAGAGGATTGGTTAAATATGTCAAATTTATCAATGATCCCGCTAAAAGCTTTGATAATCTTCTCTATGCCTACGGACAAATCGGTTATTTAAGCGAGGCCGCCAAGGCGATGTTAAACCCTCAAAAGTAAATTATTGTAAATAAATGAGTAAAAAAGCGTTAATTTGTGGTATATCGGGGCAGGATGGAGCCTACCTAGCCGAATTACTGTTAAAAGCCGGCTATACAGTTTGTGGCACCTCCCGGGATGCCCAAATGTCCTCTTTTAGTAACCTGAAACGTTTGGGAATCAAGGAACAGGTAAAACTAGAATCGATGGCACTGAACGACTTTCGCAGTGTCCTACAGGTGTTAATTAAAATTCAGCCCGATGAGGTCTATAATTTGGCTGGACAAAGTTCTGTGGGTTTATCCTTCGAGCAGCCAGTGGAAACCTTAGAAAGTATTGCCACGGGAACCTTAAATCTCTTAGAAGCAATTCGATTTACCAGAGCAAAAATTAAATTATATAATGCAGGATCGAGTGAATGTTTCGGGGATATCGGCGATAATTCTGCCGACGAAAATACCCCTTTTCGTCCTCGCAGTCCCTACGCTGTGGCCAAATCGGCGGCTTTTTGGGAAGTGGCTAATTATCGAGAAGCCTACGGAATTTTTGCCTGTTCAGGCATACTTTTCAATCATGAATCTCCCCTGCGTCCCGAGCGCTTTGTTACCCAAAAAATTATTGCTGCCGTGGCTAGAATTGCCCAAGGAAGTCCCGAGAATTTACACTTAGGAAATATGGATATTCAAAGGGATTGGGGTTGGGCACCGGAGTACGTTGAAGCGATGTATTTAATGCTGCAACAGGAGCAACCCGATGATTACGTCATTGCCACGGGAGAAAGTTCAAAACTGGAGGATTTTGTGGCCACAGCTTTTGCTACTGTTGGCTTAAATTGGCAAGATCATGTAATTTCCGATCGAAGTTTATTAAGACCAACAGATTTAGCCATTAGTCGCGGCAATCCCAACAAAGCTAAGGAAAAATTAGGTTGGCAAGCACAATACAAAATGACTGATATTGTCCGCATGATGGTAGAAAATCGTTTAGAGAAATAGCCATGAATATCTTAATGATTAGTTCCACCTTTCCCTATCCACCCAGCAAAGGAGGAACTCAGGGCAGAACTTTTAATTTACTCAAGTATCTCAGCAAAAATCATGATATTACTCTCATCGGTCAGCGTACTGCTGATGTCAGCGATGAGGAGGTAGAAAAGTTAGGTAACTTTGTTAGTGAATTGGTAGTTTTTCCCCGTCCTCAAGATGCCACAACTGGAATAATTGCTAAACTGCAAAGATTAGCTCAATTCCTGAAAACGGGAACCCCTCCCAATGTACTTTTTGGCTATTCTCAAGAGATGCAGAACTGGATAGATAGGGCAGTTAAGAGTCAAAAATTCTCAGTCATTACCAGTGAACATAGCGTTAATGAAATTTATATTCGTTCCGAATGGCAACGGCAAATTAGGACAGTAATTGATGTGCATAGTTCCCTCTATCAAACCTGCAAAAGTCAATTAGAAATTGGGATTTCTAGTCAAAAATTACGGGATCGTCTCTACCTTCCTCTCCTGCGTCGCTACGAACAAAAAACTGTGCAGAAATTCTCAAAAATTGTCGTCACCACCGATGATGATCAAAAACAAATGCGAGAATTCGCTCCTAAGAAAGAGATTTATTTAATTCCTAATGCAGTCGATTTAGATTTATTTCCCTATCGTCCCGAGGAGCCTGCTGGACATAATTTAGTGTTTATCGGTGGGTTAGATTATTGGGTTAATATCGATGCGGCCTGTTTTTTAGCTAGGGAAATTTTACCTCGTATTCAAATTACTTACCCCGATACTACTTTAACTCTAGTCGGTGCTAATCCATCCCTAGAAGTGCAAGAATTAACTAAGTTAAAAGGAGTGATTGTGACGGGACGAGTACCATCAATGACCACCTATCTTCATCAGGCAACTGTGGCAGTTATTCCCCTAAGAACGGGTTTTGGAATGAAGTTTAAAACCCTAGAATCTATGGCTGCGGGAGTGCCGGTGGTGGCCAGCGATCGAGGTTTAGAAGGGTTAACAGTGGAAGGAAATAATGTTCCTTTAGCAGCCTTAAGGGCTAATAGTATTGAGGAATATTGTACGGCGATTAGTAGTCTTTTTGAATCGGCAGAGTTACGAGAAAAATTATCTAGAAACGCTCGCAAGTTAATCGAAGATAATTATACTTGGCAGCAAGCATCCACTAAGTACGAACAAGTTTTGACTGCTGATATTTGTTAGTAAATTTCTCTAGTTTTTTGTCAATTAATATGCTATCAAATCAAATACCCGTGAAAATATCTGTTGTTGTTCCTCTGTATAACGAAGAAGAAAATATCGATGCTCTCTTTAGGCGACTTTTAGCGGTTTTAGAGACAGTAAATACCAGTTATGAGGTCGTTTGCGTTAATGATGGTAGTCGTGACAATACTCTCAAAAATCTCGTGGAATATCATCAACGTTACCCACAAATTAAAGTGGTTAATTTATCCCGTAATTTTGGTAAAGATATTGCCATGTCAGCAGGAATTGATTACAGTCAAGGGATGGCAGTTATTCCTATTGATGCTGATTTACAAGATCCCCCCGAATTAATTGCCGAAATGATCGAAAAATGGCAGCAGGGTTATGATGTGGTTTATGCGTCCCGTCGGGTTAGAATTGGCGAAAGTTGGTTGAAACGTTTTACAGCAGAAGGTTTCTATCAAGTCATTAATAAATTAAGTCGGGTTCCTATTCCCCCTAATACGGGAGATTTTCGCTTGATTGATCGCCGAGTGGTAGAATCAATTAAAAAGATGCCCGAACGTCAAAGATTTATGAAAGGAATATTTGCTTGGGTGGGATATAAACAGACATCAATTTTATTCGATCGAGAACCCCGGTATCAAGGACAAACTAAATGGAATTACTGGAAATTATGGAATTTTGCCATCGATGGTATTACCTCTTTTAGTTTTTTACCTCTGAAAGTCTGGACCTATGTTAGGATTTATCATTGCACTTGTTAGTCTTGTTTATGCTAGTTTTTTAATTCTTAGGACTATCATTTTAGGAATCGATGTACCCGGGTACGCTTCTCTGATGGTTGCTATCTTATTTTTAGGAGGAATTCAATTACTGACTCTTGGTATTATTGGCGAATATATTGGCAGGGTTTATGAGGAAGTAAAGGGCCGGCCACTTTATCTTGTTCGAGATTGTTATGGTTTTGAAAATCGGGAACAAGTTACTGATAAAATAACTCAAAATTAAAATACTGACAAGAGGAGAATTAAGTCTATGAATACCGAAGTTTTTCAGCAATTTTTTGTCTATTGTGTCGGTAGTTGGCAAACGGAAAGAACCTATCATTATCTAGCTGCTCAAGAAGTGGAACGTTCCCGTACTGAATTCCTCATTCAACCCCTGACTAGGGAGATTAAACAGAAAGTTCTGACAGATAATAACTATCCTGATATTGCGGATTTAGAAAGTATCCCCGGGTTTAATTTAGGTTTCTATACCATCTCGGAAAAAGGGGAAGAAGTGCGACAAAATCTTAATCTTTTATTTGTGGTTAAAGCAGAAAATAACGGTTATTTAGAAGGGGATTATATTCGTGATCGCGCCTACGAAGAAGCAAGACCAATTATCTCCGCTTTTCGCTTTGATTCCACTACCAGAGAGTTATTAATGACCACCAATTATACTCGCAGTGTTTCCGTGGATTCAATTACTTTAATCAATCCAGACCTGCGAATTCGCAAAATTATTAACTATCAACGTCCCAAGGAGGGGGAACTCTTGGAAAAAGTTCTCTTGGTCGGTTTTGGAGTTGAGTGTAAAGTCAGTTAAAAAAATATTTCTTTCCCCCCCCTTGATTCTCCAGTCAGGGGGAGATTTTATAATAGGGTAACGATAGGATTAAGGAGCAAAAATAATGCTCAGAATCGGTCAACTTTCCCTAGAAAGTGGTGTTTCGATTAAAACGATTCGTTATTATGAGGAATTAGGACTAATTCAGTCCCCTGAGAGAACAGAGGGAAAATTTCGCCTATTTACTCCCGATACTGTCCATCGCTTGCTATTTGTCAAGAGATTACAATCTTTGGGTTTAAGTCTGCAAGAAATCCGCGAATGTTTAGTAATTCATGACCATGGTGAGTTACCCTGTGGAGATATTCAGGAAAAATTAATTAAACATATTGCTGAGATCGATCAACAAGTGGAACAATTGCTTTTATTGCGTCAACAATTAACCGAAACCCTGCAAGAATGGACGGATACACCTGTAAAAGACGATCAATTTATTTGCCCTAATCTCAAGGTTTAACTATCATGAAAAAGTTGATTTTATTGGTAACTGTAGCACTGATTTCTACTCCTGTAATTGCTCAACATTTACATCTTGATTTACCTCAAACTCAGACTTTACAAGCAATTACTGACAATATACCAGCTTGGATGTATAACAAGCAACGTAATCATATTTATCCCCAAAGAGGGGTTTATAACAATGCAATTTATAATGTCAGAGATTTAGCTTTAGACTTGAATGCGATCGCTGTTGGTCATGCCTTTGCTTACGAAGATATCGTAACGGGAAAAGCGAAAGATTTAGAAACTAAGACATACCAAAAAATTAATTGGGTTTTAAAAAATCCGCCTAAATTTATGCCCGACGAGGGTAATATTTCCCCAACTTTTGGCAGAAAATACGGTGTTTTAGAACAGGTTTTCGAGTGGGCGCATATTTTCCATGCTCAAACCGTTGATGTTTTAGCCAGCAGCAAATTAACCAACAAGGAAAAAGAGGCGGAAATTGAAAAATTATATCAATTTTACTTGACAAAAGTTCCCTATGCGATTACGGGATTACCGATGAATATGGGTTATCTGGATTCCCAGCCTTATTCTAAAGCCTTTCGCCAGAAATATCCGAAAGTTAATGGCTTATTTTGGGGCTACCATTGGTTACAAGGAACAATGTATGACTTGCTCTATGAGAAGACGCTAGAAGAACAAAAACAAGCTTATAAACAGGTAGGAAAACAATACCATAGTCAGGAATTGTATCGCACCGATCGAGCTTTTATGCCGATGTTTGCCGAACTTAGTCCCAAGTTTGCCCGACGTTTTCCCGAAATATCTAACACCTTCGATAACCTGCATATGTTGCACGATATGGTTAATGATATTCTGGCATCAGCTTGGCTAACTCCCCAACAAAAAGACGAACAAATTACCCGCGCTATTTGGTTAGTAATGGCCGCTAATCATCAAGGAATGGCAGCAGGAAAAAATTATGGTGGTGAAGGACTACATGATCATCGTTTTGAGTCAGGAATTCCGGGGATGGGATTAATGCCAGCAGATATTTCTCACGAAGGTCATAATCACGACAATCCTCATAATTCTGAGAAAAAACCTGATAATTCTCAGGGAGATGAGGGGGGAGATCACCAACACCATAATCACGAAAATTACTCTCCAGAAAACCCTCCTAATACAGAGAAAAAACCTGACGACAGCAATGATCAAGAGGAACTGAAAAAATGAGAAGATTTTTATTAATTGCTGTGGGTTTAGTTGCCAGTTTTACTAATCCAGTTTTTGCCAACGATCATAACAATCTTGATTCCGGTCGTCCCCTTTCTTTTGATGATGCTGAAAGTCTTGGTTTTGGGGAAAAATCGATAGAATTTGGAGGAAGTCTAGTCTTTCCTGAAAATAGTAATCTTGGGGGTGATTTTGATATTGAATACCTCAACGGTATTATTCGCAATGGTCATATTATTATCGGCATCGATCCGCAGGTGGGAGGTCGAGTTAATAGTGATGATACGGATTTTGATGTGGGAAATTTATCTGTAGGTTTTTTCTATAATTTCAATCGTGAATACGATAATGTTCCCGCTTTTGCCATTCGTACCGATTTAGGATTACCGACGGGAAATAATGCTAGGGGATTAGATTTTCGTCTGCGGGGAATTGCCAGTAAAACTGTTGGTCAATTCGATCGCTTGCATCTTAATCTCGATTTAAACATAAAAACCGATCCCGATGACGGCGATCAATCTTTTTTACCGGCAGCAATTCTCGGTTACTCGCGACCAATTGGTTATCCGAAACGTTTTGATCGCACTTTTTTAGCAGAATTGGGCGTAATTACCAGCGATAATAGTCATGGTGGGGTTTTAATTCGCACTGGTATGGGAATTCGTCAGCAAATTAATCGCCAAGGTGTGATCGATTGGGGTATCGAGGGAGATATTGCCACTAATGGCCATGATCAAAGTCAATTAAAGCTAAAAATCGGTTATTCTTTCAGATTTTAGTATTTTTCCCTAGCCTGCTATTAAAAGCTAAAATAGATGAAGTATTAGCTTAAATTTTGGTTTGACTGGGAGTACGAGGGGGTTTGGAAGTCCACATCTTCTCATCCCTGAAAACAACAGGGATATCTGATCAGTTGTCCGCAGGTAGCGACTCCCTATTCTCAGCTTCGTACCTCATCATTAAGATAACTGCTAGAGAAAAAAGGCTGTAAATCTGTTGTCATTCCCTTTTAAGTCGCAAAAAAGCTCTTTAACCGTTGTCGCAGCCAAGAGACGGGATTTTTCAGGTCTTCCGAGTCTAAAAGCCCCATTTCTCCCAATTTCTGCTGACATTCGCGCAATTCCTCTTGACGTTGGGTGAGTGCCTGAGTGAATTCCTCCGCTAGAGCCGGATAAGTAGTGATAAGATGCTGAAACCCCTGACGATCGAGCAAAAATAACAAGGTTTCCCCCACTGCTTGCATAGTGGTGGGATAGGGAACCTCTAACATTAACGGTAATTCCCCAAAATATTGACCTTTATTAAAAGTAAAAATTTTACGACTGATTTTATCGTTTTCATAAAAAGCATCCATTTGTCCCTGCAAAACAATACAGAAATAATTAGTTCTTTCTCCCTGTCTAATTAAAATATCCCCGTCATGCAGATGTTTACGACAACCCATTTCAATTAATACACGCAATTGCAGATCGTTAAAATGTTTAAAGTAACTCACCTCCAATAACATTTCTTTTAACGATAGCGGTTTTGAAGGTTTAACTATCTCCCGATCCTGTTCCTTAACTGCCTCAAAACTGTCGGTATTATGCAACCATAACTCTCGCTGGGGAAAAGGAATCGTTATGCCCCGATGACGCAGATTATGCTCGATAATGAAGTGTAGGGAACTTCTCATAAAAACGGCCCGTTCGACTTTTTCCACCCATACCCACAACTCAAAATTTAAAGCACTATCACCAAAACCGTTAAAAATCACCTTGGGAAGCGGATTAAAGGCAATTTCTCCCGACATATAGGCTGATTGCAGCAGAATTTCCGTCACTATCAAAGGATCTGTACCGTAGGCAACTCCCACCGGCACAATGACTCGAATGCGCGAGTCGGGATAATGCCAATTCTGGACGCGATTGCTAGTTAAGATTGTGTTAGGAACGATTAACTCTGCACCATCAACAGTGCGAATGGTGGTGGAACGAATCGATATTTCCCGGATATAACCCTTTGTTTGCTCAAATTCGATAAAATCGCCCACTTTTAACTTGCGTTCCACCAACAAAGTTAAACCACTGGTGAGATTTTTGGTTAACTCCTGCAAACCGAAACCGATACCCACCCCCAAACCACCGGCTAAAACAGCGATCGAAGCGAGATTGAATCCAGTCAATTGTAGGGCGATAATATAACCAAAAGCCCCAAAAGCAAAACTAGCCAGAGTTGCGATCGCTTCTCGATTACCCTCATCAAAACCGATACTTTTCAGCAGACGATTTTTTATTAAACTTTTAAAAGCGATCGTCAGACAGGTGACAAGAATAAACAGTATAAGAGTACCAATAATCCAACCAAGAGTGATCGACACACCCCCAGCGCGCCAAAGGGGAGTGTTAAAAAAGGGCGTTAACCAAGCTGAGGGAGAGAAAGTCATCGCTAAAGTTTAGATTTGATAGGGATTACCCAAGCGATCCACAAAAACATTGTAATCTAAGGGTAAACGCCCCGGATTAAGCCGAGGTTCCGCCGCGTAACCGATGGGAACGACAACAGCGATCGCCAGATCGGGATGATCGGCAGCACCAATCACAGCTTTTACCTTGTCCTCGATCCAACCGTTGAGAAAACAACTAGATAAACCGAGACTTTCGGCAGCCAAAACCAGATGAGTGGCGGCGATCATGGCATCTTTAATCGCGTATTCCCGGGTTTTTTCGCCCAAATCCCTGTGAAATCCCGGGATTGCCTGTTGAAAATATTTTACCGTGCCTTCGCCCCAGGCACCCGTACTGAGAGCCTGTTCATAGATAGGAGTTAGATCTCCTCCTCCTGCGGCAGCATCGGCAGCGAAAACAAAAGTAACCGGCGCTTGGATAATTTGCTTTTGTCCCCAAGCGGCCTCGGCTAAAGCGGCCTTTTGTGCCTCATCTTGTATTAAGATAATTCGCCAATCTTGGATGTTGAAACTACTAGGTGCGGCAACGGTTAATTCTACTAGGGTTTTCAGCAGTTCTGGGGTGATCGGATCGGTGGTAAAAGTTTTAATAGAACGACGTTGATTAATCGCCGTGGGAACATCGAGAGGCAAGGTCATAAAGTCAATGGATTGAGTTACATATTCCTAATTATTATAGGGTCAAGCTATCAGCCTCAGACTTCGGTGTGACAAAACAGAAATGGGGTGCATCTCACATTTGCAGAAATACCGACAATCAGCAATTATCAGTGACTTAAATGATGACAAATGTATCAGCAGCTGTCTGTAAGCATCCCACCGAAAAACTAATGCGCTCCAGCTTTTGGGGGGTAGAACCCACCAAAAGCTGGGATTGAGTGATAAAATCGCAAGTAATGCCCAATTTTAAAAGAGAGTTTCCCCTGAAAAATCCCAACTTAGTAGATTGACAAAAATGAGATGCACCCACAGAAATAGTAAAACATCAGGGTTAAATTGTGGCGGTCAGGAAAAGATCCACTATACTGTTAGACTTAAACAGGTCATAACCCAATGACCATCTAGCTATAATCATGTCACCGCCACAAAAATCATTTTATGCTTTCTGAGCCGGAACCGAGCGACACCCTCACCACTCCCACCGTCAATATGGGCGATCACAGTACCGATATCAAGCCAATTTTAGCCTTAAAAGAGTTAGTCGCCAGTTTATATCGCGAACAAAACAAAGTTCAAAATCTCTTAAGTTCCCTCGGTTTTGCCCTGCGGAGTTTCAATAATTTAAACCAATTCCTCGATCTTACCCCCTTGATGGCCGCACGAGTGGCAGACGCGGAGGGAGGGGCATTGATTTTGAGCAAAAATAACGGTCAAGTGGCGCTTGATCAACTCCATTGCCAAGATAATCAAATTAATGGGGAACTACGCCGACAATTAGAGGCAATTATCCGACAATTAAACCAAGAACCGGCACTTGAGAATAAAAATCATCGATCGCTTCTCGATAGTCTCGACCATCAGATCCGGCAAACTCTCGGACAAGGTACGCAGGTTTATAGTACGCCTGTTTTGGTAAAAAATAGTGAGCGGGGGCGTTTATACGTTTTCAGTCGCGATCCCGATTATGGTTGGACACCCACCCGTCGTAAACTGCTGCAGCTAGTGGCCGATCAAACGGCGGTGGCTATAGCTAATAATGAATTAACGATCGAATTACGTTCTAAGGAACGTCAGGATCGAGAGTTAGAAATCGCTGCCGAAATCCAAAATCGTCTTTTACCCCGGCAATGTCCGAAAATTCAGGGGGTAGAATTGGCAGCCCACTGCCAAACGGCTAATCGCGTTGGTGGCGATTATTATGATTTTATCCCCTGCAACTACGATCAATTTAAACCGGCAAGGGAGGCGGAAATGGAAGCTAGTACCGCTCCTTGGAGTATAGTGATCGGTGATGTCATGGGTAAAGGTGTCCCAGCAGGATTATTGATGACCATGACCCGGGGAATGTTGCGAGCGGAAGTGTTAAATCGTCACTCCCCGGCCCAGATTTTGCGTCATCTCAATCGGGTTATGTATGCCGATCTCGATAATTCTCATCGTTTCGTGACATTATTTTATTCCGAGTATGATCCCCTGACGCGCCGTCTTGGCTACAGTAATGCTGCCCATTATCCCACCCTCTGGTGGCGGGCCAAAACGGGAGAGTTAGAGTCTCTCGACACGGAAGGGACATTAGTGGGTTTAGAGGCCGATTCTATCTATGACGATGCCCAAGTGCAATTAGAAGCGGGAGATACGCTGATCTATTATACCGATGGCTTTACCGATGCAGTTAACTCGAAAGGAGAAAGATTTGAGCAGAAAAATTGGCTATCGGCAGTTAAAGAAGCCTGTCAAAAATACACCGATCCCGAACAGATTCTAGAATATTTATTTGGGAAAGTTGCCGCTTTTACTGGGTTGGTAAATGACAGTAGCGACGATATGACTTTAGTAGTTATGCGAGTGAAATCGGAGGAATAAATCATCACTTCCTAGCTCATAAATTAGCTGAATCCTGCTCTTGCCAAGGAGCGAATAAAGGCAATAACGCTAACCCGGGTAAAGCGGCAATTACCGTGATTAAAAAGAACCACTGCCAACCGATCGCCTCAGCTAAAACTCCGGCGGGAGCCACCAAAATATCGCGACTAAAGGCCATTAAACTCGATAAAAGGGCGAACTGAGTAGCGGTAAAACGAGCATTACAAAGACTCATTAAAAAAGCCACAAAAGCGGCAGTGACTAAGCCACCGCAGAAGTTTTCAATATTAATAGCCAAGACCATAAAAGGATAATTTTGCCCTAAATTTGCTAAAATAAAATAGGCTAAATTACTAACAGCTTGCAAGACACCAAATATCCAGAGCGATCGATTAATTCCCCAACGACTTAACAGGGAACCACCTAATAAAACTCCCACCATAGTTGCTATCATGCCCATGCCGCCTTGTATCGCCCCGATATCGGTTTGACTGAAACCAGTTTTTAAGAGAAAAGGAGTCACCATATTATTAACTAAAGCATCCCCTAAACGATAGAGAACAATAAAGGCGAGAATGCCGATTCCTTGACCTAATCGATAGCGTTGAAAAAACTCTTGGAAAGGCAACCAAACTGCCTCTAAAAGAGTTTGAGGAGTATCATCTCTAGGGGGAGTAGCTGGGGCGAAAAAAGACCAAATAATCGTTAAAGCCATCAATCCAGCTAGGAAAAGATAGACGAGAGGCCAGGGAAAGTGATCGGCTAAAATTAAAGCGATCGAACCGGTTAAAATTAAAGCCAAACGATAACCTAAAACCCCGATCGCTACCCCAGCCCCCATCTCCCATTTTTCTAAAATATCTGTGCGATAGGCATCGTAGGCAATATCTTGGCTGGCACTAAAAAAAGCAATCAGTAAAGCATTAATTGCCAATAATTCTAAAGATCGTTGCGGTTGTTGAAAAGCCATAAAACCAATCGCTAAAGTTAAACAAATTTGAGCGATTAAAATCCAACCGCGACGACGACCAAGCACGGGGGGAAGATAGCGATCGAGTAAGGGAGACCAAAGAAATTTGAGAGAGTAGGGGAGAGCGACTAAACTAAATAAACCGATCGATTTCAGATCAACTCCTTCGGTGGTCATCCAAGCTTGCAGGGTGCGACCGGTGAGAAAAAAGGGCAATCCAGAAGCGAAACCTAAGAATAACAAAGCCGCCATTTTTTGACTGCGGAACACTTGCAAATAAGCGGAAATTTCTTTGATCATGGAGGGGATAGGAGGACAGATTAGATTAAAGAATATAGTTAATTGACCCAAAAAGAAAGAGATTAGTTCTGACCGGCATCATCCCATCTTAACCATTGCCTGGAGATCAAAAAAAATTCCCGAAAAATAGCGGTCTTTCCCCCAGCTGGGGCTATAGGCAGTAGAATGGATGAGATTTTGATTCAGTAGTCTTGAAAAATTGCGGTCTTCTCCTTAAGATAGATGCTTGATTCTCCCAACTAGCTCCTACCCCTATTTACCTTTCCCAGATAAGGACTGCCATCCCCACCTTCCCTGCCGACTCCTGTGATTAAAGTGGACTCCTGTTTTATCTCATACCTATTGTCTAATCCCTCCGACTCGGAAGCGACCGGTGACAATGCCACCATTGCCGTCGAGGTGCGTTTGGCCCAAAGCCAAGATCTCAAAAGCTTGGCGGAGATTCTCACCGATAGTTTTTTCCCCACGGCCAATTATTGGTCTTTTCTGCGTCCTATCTTTAAATTGGGCATTTACGAGGACTTACGGGGACGATTGCGCGCCGATACCCCTTACTATCACTGTCTGGTAGTCAGTCAAACCAGCGTCACCGCCACGGGTCCTCAGGAAATTATTGTCGCTACGGCGGAAATCGGCTTAAAATCCAGTTCTTTTTTAGCCGTTCCCATTCCTTATATCTCTAATTTAGCCGTTAGTCCCGATCGCCGGCGTGCCGGTCTGGCCCGGAGATTGCTGCTCAAGTGTGAACAGATCGCTAGAGAATGGGGTTTTGAGGAACTTTCCCTCCATGTTCTCGATAATAATCTAGCGGCCCAGTCACTGTACTCAAGTAGCGGTTATCGTCTGCAAAAAACCGACGGTTGGTTGATCAATTGGTTATTTAATCGACCACAAAAGTTATTTCTGCACAAAAAAATCAGCCATTGACATCCTCGCCGCCGTAAAACGGACGGCGATTCCCAAACCTCACGATTTGGGTTTCTGCTTCTTTCCCTTGCGGGGTTCCGCACCTGCCTTAACAGATTTACTCTGTTCTGGTCTTATGGTCGCTCTACAGACT